>NZ_JBWKQM010000020.1:0-78125 GCF_059418745.1 Rhodoferax sp. GW821-FHT07F03 | reverse complement strand
CGGCTGATATCACTGGCGTATTTCTTTCTCATCCGCCTATTTTCAGTCCAGCGGCGGATAGATCGTGAACAAGTTCTTAGGTCTTGGCAGCTAGGTGGTCCAGGTCGGGTTTGTCTGCCGGGTCCACATGGGTCATCAGGTTCAGCACCCGGTGGCGTAGCATCACGCGGCGCCGGGCCTCTACCGCAATGTCATGCCCCTGTTCGACCGTGATGTCGGCATGTACCACGATATGGGCGTCGGCCACGATCATGTCGCCCATACGCCGAGTCTTGATGTCATGCACGCCCACCACGCCCGGGGTTTGCTCAATGGTTTCGCGGATGGCGACCACCTCCTGCTCGTCTGCGGCCCGGTCCATCAGGTCGTGCAGTGCGGCCCAGCCAAAGGTCCAGCCCATGCGGCCCACCATGAAGCCCACAATCAAGGCTGCAATTGGGTCCAGCAAGGGGTAGCCCAATAGATTGCCCACAATACCCAGGCCCACTACCAGGGAGGAGGCCGCGTCCGACCGTGCATGCCAGGCATTGGCTACCAGCATGCTGGATTTGACCGACTTGGCAATCCGCAGCATGTAGCGAAACAGAAGTTCTTTGGCCACCAGTGCGCCCAAAGCGACCCACAGGGCCACCATGTGTACGCTGGCGATGCTGCTGGGTTGCTCCAGCTTCACTGCGGCATTCCACACCATGCCTACACCCACGGCCAGCAGCAACAGGCCCAACGCCAAGGAGGCGCCGGTTTCAAAACGCTGGTGGCCATATGGGTGCTCCTTGTCCGGGCCTTTGTGGCTATGGCGGTTGGCCAGCAGCACAGCAAAGTCCGCGACCAGATCGGACAGCGAGTGCACACCATCGGCAATCAGCCCCTGAGACTTCGAGAACACGCCGATGACAATCTGTGTGCCGCTCAAAACCAGGTTGACGACGACACTGACCCAGGTGCTTCTGGAAGCCGCCGCAGCCTTGATTGCCAAGTCGGCCGGTGTTTCTTCGGTGTTGTCGGTCAGCAGGGGTGTATCCATCAAGGCTCCATTTTTATGGCTTTACTAGAAGCCGAGTCCAGCGCCGGCGCCCATCAATGTGGCGATGCCGATGAGGGCGAAAAGGACTGCAGCAATGCGGTGTACCAGCTTGCTTGGAATGCGCTGCGCCAATTTGTCGCCCAGCAAGACTGCAGGCACGTCTGCGAGCATCATGCCCAGTGTTGTTCCTGCGACCACGCTGAAAAAGCTATGGTACTTGGCCGCCAAGGCAATTGTGGCGAACTGGGTTTTGTCACCCATTTCTGCCAGAAAAAAAGTTACCAGGGTGGTGCCAAAAATACCGAAACGCAGCAGCTTGGCGTCATCATCGTCGAGTTTGTCGGGTATCAGCGTCCAGGCTGCCATGCCGATAAAGCTTACGCCCAGTATCCAGCGCAGGATTTCCGGGCTGACGATGGAGGTAAGCCATGAGCCCACTGCTCCCGCAAATGCGTGGTTGGCGATGGTGGCGGCCAAAATGCCACCAATGATGGGCCAGGGCTTGCGAAACTTTGCGGCCAGCAAAAAGGCCAGGAGTTGGGTTTTGTCGCCGATTTCGGATAGTGCGACGATGCCTGTGGATACGAGAAATGCTTCCATGGGTGGGTTTTCCTTGGCCAGATGCGAGACGAATGACCACTCCACCCCCTGGCCGAACCGGGACGGTATGGTCAAAGGTCTTGCCAAGATTGAACCGCTTACGCCATGGTTGATGGGCAACCAAGTATGTTGACGTAAGCCCCATGCGCTGATGAGAGGCTACTCCCCAATGAAGCTGTGATGATAGCCGATGAATGTGGCAGTTCTGCCTACACCGCTACCCAATCCGCGCCCTGTGTTGCATCGGCCACACCGATCTGCAGGGTGTCGCAGCCGCAGGCTTGCGTCAGCGCGGCCAGGGCTAGGCTGGGATGGTTGTTCTTCTCGCTCAGGTGGGCGGCCACCACCTGGCGCAGGCCGCCCGAGATGAGGCATTGTGCAATCGCCGCTGCTGCATGGTTGGCCAGGTGGCCATACAGACCTCCCACGCGCCGTTTGAGGAAGGTGGGGTAGCGCGATGCTTCCAGCAGATCCGGGTCGTGGTTGCATTCCAGCAGCATGGCCTGGCAGCCCATCAGCTGCTCCAGCACATGGGGTGTGGCATGGCCCAGGTCGGTCAAGATGCCCAGCTGTTTGTCGCCATGCACGCAGCGCAGCTGCAGCGGTTCGCGCGCATCGTGCGGGACCGTGAAGGGGTGTAGTTGCAAGCTGCCCAGATCGATCGGACTCAGGTCGCGTGCGATATGCAGCAGGCCATCAAAGTCGGGCGTGCCTATGGCGGCCAGAGTGCCTTGGCTCATCCAGATGGGAATGCGGTGCTGCACGGCCCATTGCCGTGCACAGCCGACGTGATCACCGTGCTCGTGGGTGATGAAGATGGCATCGATGTGCCCGGGCTGTACACCGGCCAGGGCCAGCCGCTGGTCGAGCTGGCGGGTGCCAAAACCGCAATCGACAAGCACGCGCGTGGTGTGCGTGCCGGTCTTGGCTTCTACCAGGGTTCCATTGCCTGTGCTGCCACTGCCCAGGCTTTTGAAGCGCAGCAAGCGGAGCTAGCCGGTTGGGCTTATTTCAGATCGTCCGCAATGATCTTGATGATGCGCTGGGCATTGGCCGAGGTTTCCGGTGCGCCTTCGGCATTGAGTACCGCCACGGTGGTGGACTCGCCCGCGCTGCGCACCGAGATGCGGTATTTCAGCGGCTGTGCCGTGGTGTCCTTGCTGAACAGCTTGCTGAAGAAGCCGGGCTCCTTCTTGCTTGCGTTCGGCTCGACATAGCGAACGAAATACACGCCCTGGCTGCGGTCGCGGTCTTCTACGGTGAAGCCGGTGCGGTCCAGTGTCAGGCCGACACGGCGCCAGGCGCGGTCAAAACCATCGTCCAGTTGCACTACGGGCTGGCTGCCCTGTGTGGACACGCGGGCGCCGGCTTTGCTGGCTTCGGCCTGCATCACGGCCTTGACCTGCTCAGACGGAGCGCCCAGGCGCAGCATCAGGCGGCGCAGAAACTCGACTTCCAGCTCGGGATCGGTCGGGCGGGGTTCCCAGATGGTCTGGTCTTTGGACTGGCTGGTATAGACCTCCACCATGCCGCGGTGGCTGATGTAGATCTCGGTACCGCCGGTGGCTGTGCGTTCCAGGCGGGTGCGGAACTTGTCGCGTTCGCCGGTGGAGTACAGCGAGTCAAATACCTTGCCAATGGTGCTGCGGATGATGTCCTGCGGCAGCTTGGCGCGGTTTTCGGCCCAGTCGGTTTCCATGATGCCCAGGCTGGCCTGGTCTTCGGTCAATACAAAGCCGTTTTGCTGCCAGAAGTCACGCACGGGGCCCCACAGCTGGTCGGCCGAGCGGTTGATCACCAGCCAACGCTGTGTGCCCGAGCGCTCGATGCGAATGTCGCCCAGCGAAGAGGCGGCAGTAGGTGCGGCAGAAGCGACCTGGCCCACCTTGTAGTTGCTGGCGGTCACGGCACTGCCCGGTACCACGTATTTGGAGTCGCGGGTAAGTTGCGACAGGTCGGGTGGGACTTCGAGCGAAGGGCCTGCCTTGGAGGCGCTCTTGTAGTCGATCTTGTCGCTTTCCAGTACGCTGCAGGCGCCCAGGGCCAGTGTCAGTCCCAGCAATCCAACTTTTGCAATATGGTTCACGTGTCGTTCCTAAAAGGGTGAGGGCTTATGCCGCAATGGGTGGCCGGGCGGGATGCCCAGGGCTTTGTTACGGCAGGTGTCGCGGAATGGTTTAGATCAGGCCGCCGTTGCGCAGTGCGTCTTGTACTGTGGCGTGCAGATGGGGCGATAGCGGAGTCATGGGCAGGCGCATGGTGGCGCCGCACAAGCCCATATGGGCCATGGCCCATTTCACGGGGATTGGGTTGGCTTCCACAAACAGGTTTTTATGCACAGGCATGAGCTTGCGCTGGATTTCCATGGCGCCGCGTGCATCGCCCGCCATGGCAGCTACGCACAGCTGGTGCATCAGGCGTGGGGCCACATTGGCTGTGACGCTGACGTTGCCCTGGCCACCGCACAGCATCAGGGCCACAGCGGTAGGGTCGTCTCCCGAGTAGATGGCAAAGCCGGCTGGCACGTCGCGGATCAGCCATTGGGCACGTTCGATGTTGCCGGTGGCCTCCTTGATGCCGACGATGCCGGGCACCTGCGCCAGACGCAGCACGGTATCGTGCAGCATGTCGGCAACACTGCGGCCGGGCACGTTGTACAGCACCATGGGCAGGTCCACCGCTTCGGCGATGGCCTTGAAGTGCTGGTACTGGCCTTCTTGCGTAGGCTTGTTGTAGTAGGGCACGACCTGCAACTGGCAGTCAGCGCCCACGCCCTTGGCGAAGCGGGCCAGTTCAATGGCTTCGGCGGTGGAGTTGGCACCGCAGCCGGCCATGATGGGGACGCGGCCCTTGGACTGCTCCACCGAGACGCGGATGATCTCGCAGTGCTCTTCGACGTTGACTGTAGGCGATTCGCCCGTGGTACCAACCACGCCTATGCAGTCGGTGCCTTCGGCGATGTGCCAGTCGATCAGCTTGCGCAGGGTGGGGTAGTCCACGCTGCCGTCTTCATGCATCGGGGTCACGAGTGCCACGATGCTGCCAGTAATGGGTGTCATGTCCGCAGTCTCAAACGGGAAAATGGCCATTCTAACTAGAGCGTGTAACGGGTTTGTGCTGGGTGGCCGGCGTGGAAAATGCAGTTTTGCTATTAAATATATAGCTACTTGCGCAAGTATTTCCTGCGCTGGAGGTCAATTTCATTCAAAAGCAGGCCCACAGCTGATTGGCCATGTCTACCAGGAACTCAGGCCGGGTGTACAGCATGAACACGCCGGCCAGCACGGCCAGCGCAGCGCACCAGGCCAGTGGTTTGGTGCTGCGGCGCATCTGTCAGGCCCCTTGTGCTGCGCCTGCGGCACGGCGTATGGGCGCCTCCTTTACAGGCAGATTCACCAGCCCGGCGAACACGCCCAGCGCAATCGCGATGTACCAGACCAGGTCATAGTTGCCATTGCGGTCGTAGATATAGCCGCCCAGCCAGACGCCCATGAAAGAGCCGATCTGGTGGCTTAGAAACACAAAACCGCTGAGCATGGACATGTGCTGGATGCCGAAAATCTGCGCCAGCGCTGCATTCGTGGGTGGCACGGTGGACAGCCACAGAACGCCCATGGTGGCTGCAAACAGGTACACGCTCATGGGCGTCAGCGGCGCCAGCAGGAACAGGCTAATGACCACTGCACGTGCAAAGTAGATAAAGGCCAGGATGTTCTTTTTCTGCATGCGTTGGCCCAGCGTTCCCGCCAAGTAGGTGCCAAACACATTGAACAGGCCGATCAAGGCCAGTGCATAACTAGCCACCTGGGGTGACAAACCTTTGTCGCGCAGATAGCTGGGCATGTGCACACCAATGAACACCACCTGGAAGCCGCAGACAAAATAGCCGGCCATCAGCAGCTGGAAGCTGGGGTACTTGAAGGCTTCTTTTAGGGCCTGGGCAATGGTCTGCTCCCGGTGCGCCGGCTGGCCTGTACCAAAACCGGGTTCCCGCAGGCCCCAGGCCAGCGGCATGATCAGCAGCGCCGCGCAGCCCAGTATCACCAAGGCCTGCTGCCAACCGAACTGGCTGATCAGCAGCCCTTCGGTGGGCACCATCAGGAACTGACCGAACGAGCCGGCGGCGGCGGCGATGCCCATGGCCCAGGAGCGCTTGTCGGCCGGAACATTGCGGCCAATGACGCCGTAGACCACGGCATAGGTTGTGCCCGCCTGCGCCATGCCGATCAGCACGCCGGTGCTGAGCATGAACTGCAGCGGCGTTGCTGCATAGGCCATGCCGAGCAGACCCAGCGCGTACAGCAGCGCGCCGACCAACATCACCCGGAAGGCACCAAACTTGTCCGCCAGCATGCCGGCGAAGACGCCGCTGATGCCCCAGGCCAGATTCTGGATGGCGATGGCGAAGGCAAACGTTTCGCGGGTCCAGCCCTGGGCCTGGGTAATGGGCTGCAGCCACAGGCCAAAACCGTGGCGTATGCCCATGGACAGGGTGACGATGGTGCCGCCATACAGCAGCAATTGGGTGATGGATAAAGAAGGGGGCGTGCGGTTCATTCCAGTACTGTAGCCAATTTGCCGGAGTGTGAAGCCTGGGCTGTTGTTACATCCAGTATTTGTGGCGATGAACCACTACAATCCGCCGCATGGCAACCCAAACTTCTGCAACCCCCGCATATTCTGAAAGCTCGATCCGCGTACTCAAGGGCCTGGAGCCCGTTAAGCAGCGGCCGGGCATGTATACCCGTACCGACAACCCCTTGCACGTAATCCAGGAAGTACTGGACAACGCGGCCGATGAGGCGCTGGCAGGCCACGGCAAGCGTATCCGCGTCACTCTTTTTATTGATGGCTCCGTGGGCATCGAAGATGACGGACGTGGTATTCCGTTCGGTATGCACCCGGAAGAAAAAGCGCCGGTCATCGAGCTGGTGTTCACCCGCCTGCATGCGGGCGGCAAGTTCGACAAGGGCAAAGGAGGCGCTTACAGCTTCTCCGGTGGCCTGCACGGCGTCGGCGTGAGCGTGACCAACGCCCTGGCGCTGCGGCTGGAGGCTACCTCCCACCGCGACGGCTCGGTAGCCAAGCTTGTCTTCGCAGATGGTGACGTGGTCGAACCGCTGCAGGTGCGCAAGGCCGAGTCCGGTGACCGCAAGTCCGGCACCAGCGTACGCGTCTGGCCCGATCCCAAATATTTCGAGTCAGTGGCCCTGCCCATGGCCGAGCTGACCCACTTGCTGCGCAGCAAGGCGGTGCTGATGCCCGGCGTCACCGTGACGCTGACGGTCGAAAAGACCAAGGATGTACAGACTTGGCTGTACAAGGGCGGCCTGCGCGACTACCTGACCCAGACGCTGAACGGCGAGCTGGTCATCCCCATGTTCGAGGGCGAGGGCTTTGCCGACGGCGGCCATGAAATCTTTGCCGAAGGTGAGGGCGCCCAGTGGTGCGTGGCCTTTACCGAAGACGGCGCGCCGGTGCGCGAAAGCTACGTCAACCTGATCCCCACCACCGTGGGTGGCACGCATGAGCTGGGCTTGCGCGACGGCCTGTTCAATGCGGTGAAGAGCTTCATCGAGCTGCATTCCCTGCTACCCAAGGGTGTGAAGCTGCTGCCCGAAGACGTGTTCGCCCGCGCCAGCTTTGTGCTCAGCGCCAAGGTGCTGGACCCGCAATTTCAGGGCCAGATCAAGGAACGCCTGAACTCGCGCGACGCCGTGCGCCTGGTGTCCAGCTTTGTGCGTCCGGCGCTGGAGTTGTGGCTGAACCAGCATGTGGAATATGGCAAGAAATTGGCGGAGCTGGCCATCAAGGCCGCCCAGTACCGGCAAAAAGCCAGCCAGAAGGTTGAGAAGCGCAAGGGCTCCGGCGTGGCCGTACTGCCCGGCAAGCTGACCGACTGTGAAAGCCGCGACCTGGCGCAGAACGAGGTCTTCCTGGTCGAGGGCGACTCCGCTGGCGGCAGCGCCAAGATGGGCCGCAACAAGGAAAGCCAGGCGATTCTGCCGCTGCGTGGCAAGGTGCTGAACACCTGGGAGGTGGAGCGCGACCGGCTGTTTGCCAACACTGAAATCCACGACATCTCGGTTGCTATCGGCGTCGATCCGCATGGCCCGAACGATACCCCCGACTTGAGTGGCCTGCGCTACGGCAAGATCTGCATCCTGAGTGATGCGGACGTGGACGGCTCGCATATCCAGGTGCTGCTGTTGACCCTGTTCTTCCGCCATTTCCCCAAGCTGATCGAGTCCGGCAACGTGTACGTGGCCCGTCCGCCGCTGTTCCGCGTGGATGCGCCGGCGCGCGGCAAAAAGCCGGCGTCCAAGGCCTATGCGCTGGACGAGGGCGAGCTGACGGCGATTCTGGACAAGCTGCGCAAGGAAGGCGTGCGCGAAGGTGCCTGGAGCATCAGCCGCTTCAAAGGCCTGGGCGAGATGAATGCCGAGCAGCTGTGGGACACAACGCTGAACCCGGATACCCGGCGCCTGTTGCCGGTGCAGCTGGGGAGTGTTAACTTCGAGCAGACTGAAAACCTGATCACCAAGCTCATGGGTAAAGGCGAGGCCGGTTCACGGCGTGAACTCATGGAACTGCACGGTGATGCGGTTGAAATCGACGTTTGATGAAACCATGAATACTTTTGGCATCTACCGCAGATTCTGCCTGGGCTTTCTGCTACTCTTTTTGCAGCAGATGGCGCATGCGGATGTGTGGGGCTATATCGACCCCCAGGGTGTGGCGCATTTCTCGACCCTGCGGGAGGATGAGCGTTACGAGCTGTTCTTCCAGGGCGACGAAAGTTTTGACACCACCCAGGGTTTGCAGCCGCTCACCAGCGCGGCCCAGCCGGCACCCGGCGTTCCATCCAAGTTGTTGGCGTTTTTTGATATTTCTCCCAGCTACAAGCTGGTGAAACACCATTTGCAAGAGGCCGCCAACAAGCTCAGCATCGACTACGAGTTGCTGCAGGCGTTGATCGTCACCGAATCCGGTTTCAGCAGCACGGCCGTGTCGCCCAAGGGCGCCGTGGGCCTGATGCAGATCATGCCGGCCACGGCCGAGCGCTATGGCCTGGTGGGTGACCCCAAAAACAGCATTGAGCAAAAGCTGACCGACCCGAAGACGAATATCCGTATCGGTGCCCGCTACTTGAGCGATCTGATCCGTATGTTTCCCGGCCAGCTGGATTTGGCCGTGGCCTCGTACAACGCCGGTGAGGGCGCGGTACAGAAGGCTGGCAACCGGATTCCCAATTTCAAGGAAACCCAGGCCTACGTCAAAAACGTGCTGCAGCTCTACACCAGCCTGAAGCCTGCGGCTGCGACGGCCCAGCGCCGCCAACCGACGCGCGTGCGCATGGAGCTGGCCGGCGGGGCGTCTGGCCGCGGCAATATGCCGCCCAGTGCAGACGCCCCATTGCTGCGCGTGGCTCCCTGAATTCCCGCTAGGCCTGCTTGTGCCGCCCGGTGGCGGGCGGCCCTGTCTTTTTATTTCTTTTCTGCTTTGAAGTTTGTGCTTTGACCATGACCGACCAACCTGAATTGGACCTGCCGCAAGACCCGCCCCAACAGCCACCCCAGCAACCGCCAGAAGAGCCCGCGCTGATCGTGATGGACGATGGCGGCCAAAGCCTGGCTGGCTACGCCCAGCGTGCCTACCTGGAATACGCGCTCAGCGTGGTCAAGGGCCGGGCCATTCCCGATGTGACCGACGGTCAGAAGCCGGTGCAGCGTCGTATTTTGTACGCGATGTCGCGCATGGGCCTGGGCTTTGGCGGGCCCAACGGTGCCACCGGTGCCAAGCCCGTCAAGAGCGCGCGAGTCGTGGGCGATGTGCTGGGTAAGTACCACCCGCACGGAGACCAGGCTGCCTATGACGCCATGGTGCGCATGGCGCAAGACTTCAGCCAGCGCTATCCGCTGATCGACGGCCAGGGTAACTTCGGTTCGCGCGATGGCGATGGCGCAGCGGCCATGCGCTACACCGAGGCCCGTTTGTCCCGCATCACGACGCTGTTGCTGGACGAACTCGATGAAGGTACGGTTGACTTCGTGCCCAATTACGACGGCTCCTTTGAAGAGCCCAAGCAATTGCCAGCCCGTCTGCCGTTCAACCTGCTGAATGGTGCCAGCGGCATTGCCGTGGGCCTGGCGACCGAAATTCCCAGCCACAACCTGCGCGAAGTAGCCGATGCCTGCGTGGCCCTGATCAAGACGCCGCAGCTCAGCGAAGAGGAGCTGTTTGCCCTCGTGCCTGGCCCCGACTATCCCGGTGGTGGCCAGATCATCAGCAGCGCCGCCGACATCGCCGACGCCTATCGTACCGGCCGTGGCTCGCTCAAGGTGCGCGCCCGGTGGAAGATCGAAGAGCTGGCGCGCGGCCAGTGGCAGCTGGTGGTGCATGAGCTACCGCCGGGCGTCAGTACCCAGCGCGTGCTGGAGGAAATTGAAGAACTCACCAACCCGCGTATCAAGGCTGGCAAAAAGGCCCTGAGCCTGGAGCAGACCCAGCTGAAGGCCTCGGTGCTGTCGGTGCTGGACGTGGTGCGTGACGAGTCGAACAAGGAAGCTGCCGTACGCCTGGTGTTTGAGCCCAAGACCAGCCGTATCGAGCAGCAGGAGCTGATCACCGCGCTGCTGGCGCATACCAGCCTGGAAACCTCGGCGCCGGTTAATCTGACCATGATTGGCCTGGATGGGCGGCCCATGCAGAAGTCGTTGCGCCAGATGCTGCAGGAGTGGATCACATTCCGCCAGACCACGCTGCAGCGCCGTTCGCGCTTCCGTTTGGACAAGGTGCTGGCCCGCATCCACATCCTCGAAGGCCGGCACATGGTGCTGCTGAACATCGACGAAGTGATTGCCATCATCCGCACGGCAGACGAGCCCAAGGCTGCCTTGATCGCGCGTTTCAATCTCAGTGACATCCAGGCCGAAGACATTCTGGAAATCCGCCTGCGCCAACTGGCCCGGCTGGAAGCCATCAAGATCGAGCAGGAGCTGAAGAACCTGCGCGAAGAACAGGCCAAGCTGGAGGAGTTGCTGGCCAACCCCACCGTGCTGCGCCGCCTGATGGTCAAGGAGATCGAGGCCGATGCCAAACTGTTCGCCGATGCACGCCGTACGCTGATCCAAACCGAAAAGCGTGCCGTGGTCGAGGTCAAGGTGGTGGACGAACCCGTTACCGTGGTGGTCTCGCAAAAAGGTTGGGTGCGTGCCCAAAAGGGCTGGGCCAAGGATCGGGCCGCTGGAGCGGCGGCCGAGTACAGCTTCAAGTCGGGCGATGCGCTGTACGGCACTTTCGAGTGCCGTAGTGTCGATACTTTGCTGGTGTTCGGCACGGCCAAGGACAAGGTCGGTCGGGTCTACACCGTGCCGGTCGCCTCGCTGCCGGGTGCACGGGGTGATGGCCAGCCCGTGACCACGCTGATCGAGCTGGAGCCTGGTACCCAGGTGGCGCATTATTTTGCCGGCCCGGCTGCTGCTTGCCTGTTGCTGTCTAGCTCTGGCGGCTACGGCTTTCTGGCTACGGTGGACGACATGCTGTCGCGCCAAAAAGGTGGCAAGGCTTTCATCACCGTGGGTGAGGGCGAGACGGTGTGTGCACCGTCGCACGCCAGCGGTGGTGGCGGTGGCCAGCCAGTGCTGCCGGCAACCCATGTGGCCTGCGCATCGGTGGGTGGGCGTATTCTGACCTTCGAGATCACAGAGCTGAAGAATCAACCCAAGGGCGGACGTGGTCTGATGATGATCGATCTGGAAGACAAGGACAGCCTGGCCGGCGCCGTGGCTTACACGCGCAGCATCCGCATCGATGGTGTGGGGCGTGGGGCCAAACCGCGTTCTGAAACCCTGGAAATCCGTAGCCTGAACAATGCCCGTGCGGTGCGTGGGCGCAAGGGCAAATTAGCGGATCTGGGGTTCAAGCCGAGTGCTGTATTAAGGTTGGAATAGAGTATGTAACCGGGGTAATACCGGCTTCATGTTTTCGGGGGATGTCTGTCACAATTCGCGAAAGATGGAATGCACTCATTACAAGGAGCACAGCATGAAATTCAGCAATTTGCGAGTGGCGGCCAAACTCTGGTTGGCGGTGGGGGTTGTCGTAGTTCTCGTGCTGATGTTGGTTGGGCTGCTTGGGTTTCGTTCCGCGAAATTGGCGATTGAAGGGGCAACGGCGCAGCGGGGTATGGAGCTGCGTGTGGTGCGTTCTACCCAGTGGGCCGGTTTGACGGCGCTGAATGCGGTGCGGGCCGAGGCCGGCTTGATGAGTTCGGATGCTTCGGTCAGCGAGGCGTTTAAGGAGCCGACTGCGGCGACCAGTAGCCAAATTACCGAGATCCAAAAAGAGATCACGGCCATGGAGTTGTCGCCTGAGGACAAGGTTCAGCTGGACAAAATTGCGGCCAACCGCAAACTTGTGCTGGATTCGCGGGCGCGGGCATTGCAGCTCAAAAAAGATGGCAAAACCGACGAGGCCCAAGCTTTGCTGAAAGGCGAGGTGAAGACCGCAGTTGTCAATTATTTGAGCGAACAGCGCAAATTCGTGGAAATGCAGGAGCAAGCCCAGGCACGATTGGAGGTGGAAACCAATGCGCAGCGGGCGATGCTGTTCCAGGTTGTCTGTGTGGGGCTTGCGCTGTTGGTGCTGGGATTGTTGGGCGGCGCATACTGGTTGATCAATAGCATCCGGCAGTTGCTGGAGCAGGCTAATTTTGTGGCGGCTCGTATTGCCGAAGGTGATCTCAGTACAGAGATTGATTCGACCCGCCAGGATGAGTTTGGCGATCTGCTGCGGTCTCTGCGCGCAATGAGCCAGTCACTGGGACTAATGGTGCACCAGGTTCGTCAGAGCACGGACAACATTGCGACCGTCAGCGCTGAAATCGCCAGTGGCAACAATGATCTGGCTGCCCGCACCGAGCAGACAGCCAGTAATTTGCAGCAGACAGCTGCGTCCATGGACCACTTGACCAATACTGTGCGTCAGAGTGCCGACAGCGCACACCAGGCCAGTACCTTGGCGGCGAATGCTTCCAGCGTGGCGCAAAAGGGGGGTGAAGTTGTCAAGCAGGTGGTGGTGACGATGGAGGACATCAATGCCAGTAGCAAGAAGATTGCGGACATCATCGGCGTCATCGATGGCATTGCCTTTCAAACCAATATTCTGGCGTTGAATGCGGCTGTGGAAGCGGCCCGTGCGGGCGAGCAGGGCCGTGGTTTTGCGGTCGTGGCCAGTGAAGTGCGCGGCCTAGCGCAACGCAGCGCCCAAGCCGCCAAAGAGATCAAGAACTTGATTGATAGTTCTGTGGAGAAGGTGGAGTCGGGCGCACGACTGGTGGCGCAGGCTGGCAGTACCATGACTGACATCGTGCAGTCGGTCAAGCGTGTGACCGATATCGTGGGCGAGATCACCTCGGCGGCCAACGAGCAAAGTTCGGGCATCGGTGAAATCAACCAAGCCGTGGTGACATTGGATCAAATGACCCAGCAAAATTCAGCCTTGGTGGAAGAAAGCGCGGCTGCAGCCAGCAGTATGCGGGAACAGGCGGCGCAGTTGGCATCCGCCGTGGCGGTGTTCAAAGTGCCCCCATCTATCCAGGGTCAGTCCACGCTGTCCCGGCATGCTGCACCGGCCAAAGCCGCTGTTGCCACTGGCCACAGTACCAAGCCCGCAGCCAAATTGGACACCCAAAAACCTGTTGCAACTGCGGCAGCGAAGAAGGTGGTCAGCCCTCCAGCACGGACCTTGGCTGCGCCCAAGGCAGCTGTCGCAAGCCGGCCCAGTGCCTCAGCGGGCGGCGAAGGCGACTGGGAGACTTTTTAAGCCGAGGCTGGTTTACGCGACTTCCGCAACCAGTTCGATCTCTACGCAAGCACCCAAGGGGATTTGCGCCACGCCAAAAGCGCTGCGTGCATGCGCGCCTTTCACTGGGCCGAACACTGTGCCCAGCAATTCACTGGCGCCGTTGGTCACCAGATGCTGCTCCGTGAAGTCAGCGGTGGAGTTCACCAGGGACATGACTTTGACGATGCGGGTGATCTTGTTCAGATCGCCGACTGCAGCGTGCAGCGTGCCCAGCAGGTCAACCGCCGCAGCGCGGGCGGCCGCTTGGCCTTCGGCAGTGCTGATGTTCTTGCCGAGCTGTCCCACCCAGACCTTGCCATCCTGCTTGGCCAGATGGCCGCTCAGGAACACCAGATTGCCGGTTTGTACAAAGGGTACATAGGCTGCTGCCGGCGTAGAAACGGGGGGCAGGGTGATGTTGAGTTCTTTGAGCTTGGCGTAAATGTCCATGGTGCTTCCTTATGATGAAAAATGGTTGTAGCGCAGGTTTTATCTGCGCAGGCAGCTATCTATTTGATAGTAAGTGGGCGCAGGTTCAGTTCAGGATTGCCATTGCATGGGTGAGGGCAACCAGCTGCTGCTTTGGGATTGGCTTTGCGATGCGCCGCTGTCTGCTTGGCCTGAACCGGTCTGCCCCTGGCGTTGGGTCAGGTGGGCATAGGATACCGGCGCGGCTTCCAGTGGCATCACGGTGACGGCGACGCGCAAGGTGTGGCTGGCGCCGCCATGGATGACGCCGCGCATCGGTGACACGTCGGAATAGTCACGGCCTGTGGCCAGGGTCACATAGTCTTCACCCGGCATGCGGTTGTTGGTGGGGTCGAAGTCACACCAGCCCTGGTCACCCACAATGTCGGGCACATAGACGGATGCCCAGGCGTGGGAGGCGTCACTGCCAATCAGCCGGGGTTGGCCTGGTGCCGGGTGCGTCAGTAGGTAGCCGCTCACATAGCGAGCCGGTAAGCCCATGGCACGGCAGCAGGCCACCATGATGTGGGCAAAGTCCTGGCATACGCCTTGGCGTAGCGCTAGTGCCTCTACTGCGGGTGTATTGACCTCGGTGCTTTCGGATGAATACGTGAAGTCGGTATAGATGCGCTCCATCAGGTCCTGTGCCGCTACCAGCAGGGGTACTCCAGGAGCGAAGCTGGGGCGTGCATAGGCCGCGAAATCGTCATGGCGCGGCACATAGGGTGAGGCAAACACGAATTCTGCTGCCGGATTGAAGCGGCTGCCGGCTTGGTAGCGAAAGCGCTCGCGCACCTGTTCCCAGGGCACGCCGCTCTGAGCCCAGGCGGGTTCGCGGGTGTTGACCACGCTGCGGGCGATCACGCACAGTTTTTCATGGGCGGCCTGCAGCGAGAAGAACGAGCACAGATTGCCGTACACATCCAAAGACTGGGTCAGCTGGCTGGGCGTGGGGCTGATTTCCAACGTATGGCTCAGTAGCTGCTGGTGGGCACTGCTGGGCGGGCGCAAATGCGCTACGTGCTGGGCCGTTTCAACTGCCGGATGGTAGGTGTAGCTGGTTTCGTGGGTGATTTCCAAGCGCATCTTGGTGGCCTTTTCAATGGGTTGCGCCGTGCGCGGCCTGGCGGGCATGCGGGTGCAACTCAGGCTCCCAGGCTTCGCTTGGCGTCCCGCGAGTGGGTGAAGTAGGTGGCGCTGATTTCATCCGAGGTGTCATAGGCACATTGTGCACATTGCGTCAGCAGCCGTATCAGGTGGCTGTAGTGCCCCTGGGCGTCCACGCTGCACAGCTTGGCCAGATCCCAGTCGGCCGGTGCCACCACCTTTTGGGCCATGGGGCTGAGCTCATTCGGCGCGCTGCCAGCCAGCTTGGCCAGGCGACCACGCAGGGTCTGGGCGACCCAGGCCAGCGAGCGGGGGTTATCGCGGTCCAGCACCAGCAGGTCCAGCAGGGCCACGACTTCGCGGCTTTGCTGGTACTGCGAATGGAAGGTGATGCTGCTGTCAAACAGCGACACCATGGCTTCAAAGCCGCCGGTGTTGGCCACGGATCCGGTTTTGAAGCCACGTGCCAAAGCGCTGGACAAAAAGCCCAGACGTTCGATATGGCGGCCAATGCTGAGCAGGCGCCAACCGTCATCGCGCGTCATGCGGTCGGTCTGGGCGCCGGTCATGGCGGCCAGATGGGTGCTGGTGGCTTCAAGTACCTGCAAGGCTTCGATGGGAGAAAAGTCGCCGCCACGGCCATTGCGGGCGCAGCGGCTGAAGAACTTCTCCTCGGCGCGCAGGATGACGTTCCAGTGCTCTTGCGACAGCCGTTCACGCAGCGTGGCGGCCGTGTTCTTGATGGCCCGCAGGTTGTAGCCCACGCTGTGCGCGGCATTGGGGTCGGCCAGTGCGGCGATCAGTGAGCGTTCAAACACCCGCCGAGCCTGCAGCGGAGAGGGTACAGCGGCCAGCACCAGGCCATGCTGTACCGACATCTCATGCAGCCAGGACAGGAAGGGTGTGGCCGTTTGGTCCTCGCCCCCCAGGCCTTCCAACGTGACGCGTGCCAGGCGTAAGGTGTTTTCGGTACGCTCGGCATAGCGTCCCAGCCAGAACAGGTTTTCAGCGGCGCGGCTGGTGACGCGGTGGCTGCGCCGGGTCACGGCCTCGGGTGACAGGCTGGTATGCAGCAGCGTGGTACGGTCCACTTCGCCCTGGGCCTTGACCCATACGTCGGCGCTGCTGCCACCGCGCTGCATGGAGGCCACACTGTCGCCAGCATTCACCATGCGCGCCAGGCCGCCAGGCAGTACGCGCCAGGACTGCGGACCATCCGACACAGCAAATACGCGCAGCATCGTGGAGCGCGGCGCAATGCGTGCCGGTTGGCCGGGCTGGGTACTCCAGGTGGGCATTTGCGACAGCGGCATATAGCCTTGCACTGTGTATTCGTCACCCTGGCGCAGGATGCGGCCGGCCCATTCGTCCAGTTCGCGGCGCGACAGAGATTTGCCCAGCACGGCGTCAAACGAGCGGCGGCTGGCAGCACCCTGGTAGGTTGGCTTGATCACGCAGTTGCCGAGTTCGGGCAGGGCGGCTTCCATGGCGGCGCGCTCGCCACACCACCAGGTCGGCAGGGCCGGCAGTTGCAGGTCTTCGCCCAGCAAGTGGCGCGACAGGGCCGGCAAAAAACCCAGCAAAGCGGGGGATTCAAGGAAGGCCGAACCGGGCGGGTTGGCCATCAGCACATTGCCCGCGCGTATGACTTGCAGCAGCCCGGGGACGCCCAGGCGGGAGTCAGGCCGCAGCTCCAGCGGGTCCAGAAACTGGTCGTCCAGGCGTTTCAGCAGTCCGTGCACTGGCTCCAGGCCCTTGAGGGTCTTGAGGTACAGGCGCTGGTCGCGCACCGTGAGGTCGCTGCCTTCTACCAACGTCAAACCCAGGTAGCGTGCCAGGTAGGCGTGCTCGAAATAGGTTTCGTTGTAGGGGCCGGGGGTGAGCAGGGCGATATGGGCGTCCTTGCCTGCCGGGCTCATGCGCTTGAGACCATCCACCAAGGCCTGGTAGGTCGCGGCCAGCCGCTGGATGTGCATGGACTCGAAGGCTTGCGGGAATAGGCGCGAGATGGACAGCCGGTTTTCCAGTAGATAGCCCAGTCCCGAAGGGGCTTGCGTGCGCTGCGATACCACCCACCAGTTGCCGTCGGGGCCGCGCGCCAAGTCAAAGGCTGCCACGTGCAGATGGGTGCTGCCCAGGGGCTGCACCCCATGCATGGAGCGCAGATAGCCAGGGTGGCCTTGCACTAAGTCGGGCGGTAACAAGCCTTGCGCCAGCAGTTGCTGGGGGCCGTAGATATCGGCCAACACACGGTCCAGTACGCGCACGCGTTGCAGCACGCCGGTTTCGATTTGCTGCCAGCTTTCCGGGGTGACGATCAGCGGGAACAGGTCCAGCGACCAGGGTCGCTGTGGGTTTTCCGGGTCGGCATAAACGTTGTAGGTGACGCCGTTGTCGTGGATCTGGCGCCGCAACTGTTCGGTGCGCCGGTTCAGGTCGGCAAAGCCGCTGGAGCCCAGGTGTTCAAAGAAATGGTTCCACTCGGGTACCAGGGGCGCGCGCTCGGCGGCGGACTTGTGCGGACTGGCGTCGGATGCCCTGGCTTGGCCGCGTAACTCATCAAAATGCCCTAGGGCTGCGCTGCGCGCAAGCACAGACGCCAGGGCTCGTGGGTCCTGCGACATGGGCATTTGAAATAGGGGGGTGTTCTGATTTTCCACAATTCACCCAATTGTCACACCAGATGAGGGGGCAAACGCCGCAGGCGGATGCCCCCGTGCATAAACATATGCCACCCGTTACGGGCGGCGGGTGGATCAGCGACGCAGATCCAGGGTGAATGGGAACTCGCGGCTGCCGGGCACGTTGATGGTGGCCGGGGGGACGCGCATTTCGCCAGGGGTATGCCCCATGCGTGTGAAGCGCGATAAACGGCGGCTCTCTGCGGTATTCGCATTGACCGGGAAGTTCTCGTAGTTCACACCGCCTGGATGGGTCACGAAGTACTGGCAGCCACCTACCGAGTGCTTCATCCAGGTGTCCACGATGTCGAAGGTCAGCGGCGCGTGGATGCCGATGGTCGGATGCAGGGCCGATGGCGGGTTCCAGGCGCGGTAGCGCACGCCCGATACATATTCGCCCACGGTGCCCGTGGGTTGCAGCGGCACGGCATGGCCATTGCAGGTGACGACGTAGCGGCTTTGGTTGAAGCCGGTCACGCGCACTTCCATGCGCTCCAGGGACGAATCCACATAGCGGGCGGTGCCGCTGGACGTGCTTTCTTCACCCAGTACATGCCAGGGCTCCAGCGCATTGCGCAGGGTCAGCGTCATGCCATGGGTCTGGATGTCGCCTACCAGAGGGAAGCGGAATTCCAGGTGCGGTGCAAACCAGCTGCGGTCGAAGGCATAGCCTGCGGCCACCATTTCGTCGATCACGTCGTTGAAATCCATTTCGATGAAGGCCGGTAGCATGAAACGGTCGTGCAGCTCGGTACCCCAGCGCGTGGCGGGCGCCTTGTAGGGCGTGTTCCAGAAGCGGGCCACCAGGGCGCGCAGCAGCAACTGCTGGGCAATGCTCATACGGGCATGCGGCGGCATCTCGAATGCGCGGAACTCCAGCAGGCCCAGGCGACCCGTGGCGCTGTCGGGCGAGTACATCTTGTCGATGGAGAACTCGCTGCGGTGGGTGTTGCCGGTGGCGTCGATCAGGATGTTGCGCAGTGTGCGGTCCACGATCCATGGCGGCATGTCTTGGCCGTATTTTTCACGGTTCTTGGCGACTTGCTCGACCGCGATTTCCAGCTCGTAGAGCTGGTCGTTGCGGGCTTCGTCCACACGCGGTGACTGGCTGGTCGGGCCGACAAACATGCCGCTGAACAGATAGCTCAGGGACGGATGGTTGTGCCAGTAGACCAGCAGGCTGGTGAGCAGCTCGGGCCGGCGCAGGAACGGGCTTTCCGCCGGGGTGGCGCCACCCATGACGAAGTGGTTGCCGCCGCCGGTGCCCACGTGGCGGCCATCGGTCATGAACTTCTCGGCGCTCAGGCGCGATTCAAATGCGGCGTTGTACAAAAACTCGGTGTTGTAGACCAACTCGCCCCAAGAGGTGACAGGGTGTACGTTGACCTCGATCACGCCGGGGTCGGGTGTCACGGCCAGCAGCTTCAGGCGCGGGTCGCGTGGTGGTGGGTAGCCTTCGAGTACCAGCTTGACGCCGAGTTGCTCGGCCGTGTTTTCCACGGCGGACAGCAGTTCAATGTAGTCCTCCAGCAGCTCCAGTGGCGGCATGAAGACGTAGATCACGCCGGACTTGGTACCCACGGCTTCGGCCTTGGGGCCGCTGGCGCGGCGCGGGTCGCGTACTTCCACGCACAGCGCGGTACGTCCTACCCAGTATGCAGACTCGTTGCGTGCCGGCACGCGGTTGAAGTCGGTGGGCTCGGTTTGCCCGGGGCGGGACGCGTTCGCCAACGGGGGCACTGCGCCGAGTGCGCTGGCCGAGCCGTCCTGGCGTTGCCGCGCGGCTTCGGGCTGCGGCGTACCACCGGCCTGGTAGGGCATGCTGGCACGCTCGGTCAGGGTGGGCACCTGGGTCGGACGCAGCGGGCCGCCTACGGCGGTGGCGCTGCTGGTGAAGCCGGTTGCGCGCGGCGCAGCCCGGTTGGCGTAGCGGGCGTAAATGCTGCTGGATTCAGGCAGGCCGGGGCGTGGAATCGACGGGTCCTGCTCGATCATGTAGGGGAACTCGGCCTCGCTGACCCATGGCAAGGAGTCCAGCGGCAGGCGGAAGCCCATGGGCGAATCGCCGGGCATCAGGTACATGCGCTCGTCGCGCAGGAACCAGGGGCCGGTGGTCCACACCGGGCCGGCCAGGCGTGGGCCGTCGGCGGGGCGCACGGGCAGCACATAGCCGATCACCGAGTCCAGCTTTTGCTCGAAAACACGGCGCAGGCGGGCGCGTTCCATCTCGTCGCTGAGCTTGGAGTTGAACGGGTCTACGTTGACGGGCAGGCGGCGTTCGCGCCACAGGTAGTACCACACGTCTTCGTAGGCGGGCAGGATGAATTTGGTGGTGATGCCCAGGTTTTCCGCCAGGCGCTCGCTGAAGCGGCGGGCGTCTTCGCTGGTGTAGTTGGAGGCTTGGCGTTCATCGGCAAACAGGGCGGGGTTGCGCCACACGGGCTGGCCGTCGGCACGCCAGAAGATATTCAGCGCCCAGCGTGGCAGTTGCTCGCCGGGGTACCACTTGCCCTGGCCAAAGTGCAGAAAACCGCCCTGGCCGTATTCGTCACGCAGTTTTTGCACCAGCTCGGTAGCGAAGCCGCGCTTCGTGGGGCCCAGGGCATCGGTGTTCCACTCGGCGGCGTCTCGGTCGTTCACGGCGACAAAGGTGGGCTCGCCGCCCATGGTCAGGCGCACATCGCCGGCGACCAGGTCCTGGTCCACTTTTTCACCCAGGGCCAGCACCTCGGCCCATTGCTCGTCGGTATAGGGTTTGGTGACGCGTGGCGATTCATACAGGCGCGTGACCTGCATGTGGTGTTCGAACTCGACCTCGGCCTTGTCCACGCCGCCTTCAATCGGCGCGGCGCTGGAGGGCTGGGGCGTGCAGGCCAGGGGGATGTGGCCTTCGCCTGCAAACAGGCCTGAGGTGGCGTCCAGGCCGACCCAGCCGGCACCGGGCAGGAAGACTTCGCACCAGGCGTGCAGGTCGGTGAAATCCACGGTGGTGCCGCTGGGGCCGTCCAGGGCTTTCACGTCGGGGGTCAGCTGGATCAGGTAGCCAGATACGAAGCGTGCCGCCAGGCCGCAATGGCGCAGCAACTGCACCAGCAGCCAGCCGGAGTCGCGGCAGGAGCCACTGGCTTTCTCCAGGGTTTCTTCTGGCGTTTGCACACCGGGCTCCATGCGGATCAGGTAGTTGATGTCGTGCTGGACCTGTTGGTTGATGGAGACCAGAAAGTCATTGGTCGGCTGCTTCTCCAGATTCAGCTTATCCAGATAGGCCTGCACCAGTGGCGTGACAGGCTCGGTTGCCAGATAGGGAGAGAGTTCTTCCTTCAGGCCGTCCTTGTACTTGAAGGGGAAGTGCTGGGCCTCGGGCTCCAGGAAGTAGTCGAAGGGGTTGTACACCGCCATTTCGACCACAAGGTCGACGGTGACCTTGAATTCGGTGGTTTTCTCGGGAAACACCAGGCGAGCCTGGTAGTTGGCGAACGGGTCCTGCTGCCAGTTCACGAAATGGTTGGCGGGTTCGATTTTCAGCGAGTAAGAGATGACATTGCTGCGGCAATGGGGGGCAGGGCGCAGACGGATGACTTGGGGGCCGAGGTTGACCGGGCGGTCGTACTTATAGTGCGTAACGTGGTTCAGTGCGGCGTGGATCGACATGTATGTGTCTCTTGGTAGCTGGAAAGTTCTGGCCAGACAACGTCTTGGCCTGCCCGCATACTAGCAAGTCCTGAGCCACGAGAATGTGTAGATACTGTGGCAGTTCAACATAACTCTATGCAAAACCCATGGCCGTCTGAGATTAAACGCGTGGTGCTGGTGGCTCCTGGCTTGGCAGGCTGGGTGGCGGGTACGGCGTTGCAGCTCGGGCAGGCGCAGCTGTGGTCTTGGCAGGTTTATGTGTTGATCGTGCTGCTAGCGCTTGTTTTGATTGCGTGTGTAGCTATCAAAAGAATAGCTTTTGCAGCGCCTTGGATGCATGGGATGGCCCGATGGGCCTTGGCTTTTCTGGGTGCCTTGCTGCTGGCCTTTGGGTCGTGTGGCCTGCGCTGCTCGGCCTTTGTCCAAACCGCACTGGCCCCCGCGCTGGAGGGGCGAGACATCACGGTGGTCGGGATGGTGGCGCAGATGCCACAGCGTACCGAGTCGGGCCTGCGTTTTCGGCTGGAAGTGGAGTCTGCCCGCATGGGCAATGCGCCGGTTGCCGTGCCGCCGCGCATCGATCTGTCCTGGTATGACGGCGTGCTGGCTTTTGGCGCGGGTGGCAGTGCTACGCAATGGGAGCTGCAGCGCCAGCTGCCAGACCTGCGCGCCGCCCAACGCTGGCAGATGACACTGCGCTTGAAGGCGCCGCACGGCGGGCGCAATCCCCATGGATTCGACTTCGAGCTGTGGCTGTGGGAGCAGGGCGTGCAGGCCACCGGCTATGTGCGTGCCGGCCCCAATGATGTAGCGCCGCAACTGCTGGACAGCACCTGGTGGCATCCGGTGGAGCGGGCGCGCCAGGCAGTGCGTGACGCCATTTATTTGCATGTGGCGGACCGCCATTTGGCCGGCGTGATTGCGGCCCTGGTGGTGGGTGACCAGGGTGCCATCGAACGAACCGATTGGGATATGTTCAGAGCCGCTGGCGTAGCCCATTTGATGTCCATCTCCGGGCTTCACGTGACCATGTTTGCCTGGCTGGCTGCGGGCTTGGTGGGTTGGCTATGGCGGCGCAGCGATGTGCTGGGCTGGCGCGCCGGCCTGTGGCTGCCGGTGCCGCAGGTGGCTTTGGTGGGTGGGTTGATGTTGGCGCTGGTCTACGCGGTATTCAGTGGCTGGGGTGTGCCCTCGCAGCGCACGGTATGGATGCTGGCGACGGTGGGCGTATTGCGCTTGAGCGGCCGCAGCTGGCCCTGGCCCTCCGTGTGGCTGCTGGCTTGTGCGGTGGTGGTGGCGATTGATCCCTGGGCCTTGCTGCAGGCGGGGTTCTGGCTGAGTTTCGTCGCGGTGGCCGTGCTGTTTGCTACAGATTTGGGAGCTGCTGGCGCAGGTGATACCAGCGCTGGAGGCCGATTCCGCTCCATGTTGCGTGAGCAGTGGACGATTACGCTGGCACTCACGCCCTTGACGCTGCTGCTGTTCCAGCAGGTCTCGGTGGTGGGCTTGCTGGCCAATCTGCTGGCCATTCCCTGGGTGACGCTGGTGGTCACGCCCTTGTGCATGCTGGGGGTGCTGCTGCCGCCGGTGTGGCAGCTGGCTGCCGGCAGTATCGATGGCCTGGGCTGGGTTTTGCAGTATCTGGTGCAGCTGCCATTTGCTACGGTTTCGGTAGCTGCTCCCGCACTGTGGATAGGCGCTGCAGGCGTTTTTGGCGGTGTGGTGCTGGTGTTGCCGGTACCCTGGAGTGTGCGTGCGCTGGGTTTGCCTATGTTGTTGCCGGTGCTGTTGTGGCAGTCGCCGCGTCCGCCTGAAGGTCAATTTGAATTGCTGGCGGCCGATATCGGCCAGGGCAATGCCGTGCTGGTGCGCACGGCCCACCACAGCCTGCTATACGACACGGGCCCGCGCTGGGGCCAGGACAGCGATGCCGGTCAGCGGGTGCTGCTGCCTTTGCTGCGCGCCATGGCCGAGACGCTGGACACGGTGGTGGTCAGCCACCGCGACAGCGACCACAGCGGCGGCGCGGCCTCGGTGCTGGGGCTGCAGCCGCAGGCGGAATTGCTGAGCTCCATTGAATCCGGCCACCCTTTGCAAACGCTGCGCTCGGTCACACGCTGCGCCGCCGGGCAGGGTTGGGACTGGGATGGCGTGCGGTTTGACGTACTGCATCCCCTGGCGGGCGACTACGCCGGCCCCGCAAAACCGAATGCGCTGAGCTGCGTGCTACGCGTGTCGAACGGCGCACATACCGCCCTGTTGGTGGCCGATATCGAGCAACCCCAGGAGGCGCGTTTGGTGGGTGGGGCGGACACCCTGCGGGCCGATGTGCTGCTGGTGCCCCACCACGGCAGCAAGACTTCCAGCAGCCCGGCGTTTCTGGACGCGGTGCGACCCCGTTTTGCGCTGGTGCAAGCGGGTTACCGCAACCGCTTTGGCCACCCCGCGCCGCCCGTGCTGGCGCGCTACCAGAAGCGCGGCATCCAGGTGGTGGACAGCAGCCACTGTGGGGCGGCCACTTGGCAGTCGGTGGCGCCGCAGCGCGTGGTCTGCGATCGGCAGCAAGCGCCGCACTACTGGCAGCACCAGTTGGCGGATGGAGCGCTCTGAAATGTCGTTACGATGGATGCGGCGAACATAGGTCCCAGCGTTGTGCGCTTAATTTGTGCGAGTTGCGCATTTACACATCAACATGGCTCGTTACTTGCTATTCTTTGGTTTCAGGAGATGAAAACTTATGCAGAAATTTGACGAAATGTATACAGCGCTACCGTATGAGTTTTTCTCTAAGGGAAAGCAGATCCGGGATCACTACAAGATCTATGACGCATGGCTGGCCAAGCAGCCGGGCGACATGATGGCCAAGCGGCGCGAAGAGGCCGAGATGATCTTTCGCCGCGTCGGCATCACCTTTGCCGTGTACGGTGCCAAGGACGAGGACGGCTCGGGCACCGAGCGCCTGATCCCGTTTGACCTCATCCCCCGCATCATCCCTGCCCACGAGTGGGGCAGCATGGAAAAAGGTCTGGTACAACGCGTCACTGCGCTGAACCGCTTCATCCACGACGTCTACCACGACCAGGAAATTCTGAAGGCCGGCATCATCCCGCGCGAGCAGGTGGTGAACAACGCCCAGTTCCGCCCCGAGATGATGGGCGTGGACGTGCCGAACAACATCTACTCGCACATCTCCGGCGTGGACATCGTGCGCGCCCCCGATGCCCAGGGCAACGGTGAGTACTACGTGCTGGAAGACAATCTGCGCGTGCCCAGCGGCGTGAGCTACATGCTGGAAGACCGCAAGATGATGATGCGCCTCTTCCCCGACCTCTTCAGCAGCCACCGCGTGGCACCCGTGGCCCACTACCCCGACCTGCTGCTAGAGACCTTGCGTGCTTCTGCACCCGCTGCCACGGCCGACCCGACGGTGGTGGTGTTGACCCCCGGCATGTACAACAGCGCCTACTTCGAGCATGCTTTCCTGGCGCAGCAAATGGGTATCGAGCTGGTGGAAGGTCAGGACCTGTTCGTCAAGGACAACTTCTGCTACATGCGCACCACGCGTGGCCCGAAGCGGGTGGATGTGATCTACCGCCGCGTGGACGACGATTTCCTGGACCCGCAGGTCTTCCGCCCGACCTCCACCCTGGGATGTGACGGCCTGATGGCCGCCTACCGTGCCGGCAACGTGACCATCTGCAACGGCGTGGGTACTGGCGTGGCAGACGACAAGTCCATCTATCCCTATGTGCCCAAGATGATCGAGTTCTACCTGGGTGAAAAGCCCATCCTGAACAACGTGCCCACCTTCATGTGCCGCAACAAGGACGACCTGGCCTACACCCTGGCTAACCTGAAAGACCTGGTGGTCAAGGAGGTGCATGGCGCCGGCGGCTACGGCATGTTGGTGGGGCCGGCATCGACCAAGGCAGAGATCGAGGAGTTCCGTGCCGCGCTGTTGGCCAACCCTAGCGGCTATATCGCCCAGCCCACGCTCAGCCTGTCGAGCTGCCCGACTTTTGTGGAGTCTGGCATTGCGCCGCGCCACATCGATTTGCGGCCGTTTGTGCTGTCTGCCAAGGAAGTGCAGATGGTGCCCGGTGGTTTGACCCGCGTGGCCCTGAAAGATGGCTCGCTGGTGGTGAACTCGTCCCAGGGCGGCGGTACCAAAGACACCTGGATTCTGGAGGACGACTCCGTACCCGCGACCGTGCCTGCCGTGCACAGCCAATCCCAATCCTAGACACGTAGACACACAGAACAAGGAACGATCTCATGCTGTCACGCACCGCTGACCATTTATTCTGGATGTCCCGTTACACCGAGCGCGCGGAGAACACAGCGCGCATGTTGGATATCAACTACCAAACAGCGCTGCTGCCCCAGTCCAACGCAGTGGCCCAGGTGGGCCTGCAAGGCCTGTTGTCCATCAGCGAACTGTTGCACCCCTACACCGAAAAGCACGGCGCCATCACCTCCCAGTCGGTAATGGAGTTCATGGTGAAGGACGAAGAAAACCCATCCTCCATCATCTCTTGCCTGCGCGCGGCGCGTGAGAATGCCCGTGCGGTGCGCGGCACCCTGACCACCGAGGTCTGGGAGACGCTGAACACCACCTGGTTGGAAGTCAACCGCATGCTGAAGTCCGGCGAGTTTGAAAATGACCCGGCGCAGTTTTTCGAATGGGTCAAGTTCCGCTCGCATCTGTCGCGCGGCGTGACCCTGGGCACCATGCTGCAGGACGAGGCATTTCACTTCCTGCGCTTGGGTACATTCCTGGAGCGGGCCGACAACACTGCGCGCCTGGTGGATGTCAAGTTCCATGCGGTGCAAAGCGACTTCTTTGGCACTGCCAATGAGAAGGACCAAGAGTACGACTTCTACCACTGGAGCGCTATTTTGCGCAGCGTCTCGGGTTTCGAGGTGTACCGCAAGGTGTACCGCGATGTGATCAAGCCAGAGCGTGTCGCCGAGCTGCTGATTCTGCGCGCCGACATGCCGCGTTCGCTGCACGGCAGCTTGAACGAGGTGCTGAACAATCTGCTGCTGGTGTCCAGCGACCCGGGCAGCGAGACGCTGCGCCGCGCCGGCAAACTGCGTGCCGATTTGCAGTTTGCCCGTATCGATGAAATCCTGGCCACCGGCCTGCATGCTTTCCTGACCCAGTTCCTGGACCGGGTGAATGAGCTGGGCGCGTACATCAGCCGAGAGTTTTTGGTTCCTACCGCCAACTGAGCGGCGGAGAGCTGGCATCTTACTTAGCTCTACTGGAAAGGACTGCCCACCAGGGCAGTTCTTTCCACGTCTTGATTCCGGAGCCCGCCTAACGCCATGGCGTTGACCAACACGTTCACCCGTTGGCTAGGGCGCTTGAGCGTGGGGCGCAAACTTACGCTGATTTACCTGCTGGACCTGACCGCGGTCATTTATGTGTCCGGCATCCTGATCCACGAAAAGTACCTGTCCATTGATTTCACCCGCAAGGAGATCAGAGGCACGGCGTACAGCGTTGCGGTACGAGATGTATTGATGTTGCCCTTTCTGCCATCGCAGAGCGGGCAGAGTGACATTGCGTTGCAACGCTTTCAGCAATTGCGCGAAAGCCTGGACGAAGAGCTGAAAACCACCCAGGCCAGCCAGGAATTCATTTCCGCCTGGCGTATCGCCGCCCGAGTGGACGAGGTGGAGCGCCAAAATGCCTTGAAAGGCATGGTGCGGCAAGGCCGCGAGCTGCTCACCACGGTGGGCAACCAGTCGAATTTGATTCTGGACCCGGACCTGGATAGCTACTACGCCATGTCCCTGGTGGTGCTGCGCTTTCCCGAGTTGCTGGAGGTGCTGAACGACACGGTACGCATACTTCCCAAGGCACCCGCAGCAGACAAAATTCCGTCGGGCGTGACAGACCGGCGCACCGAGCTGTTGATATTGGCTGGCCGACTGGATGCCGTGGCCTTGGGTATTCGTTCCGACTACAACCAGGCATTTGCCGCAGGCACGCCGGTGCAGCGCGCAGCGCTGGAGAATGGACGCAAGCTGCTGGAGCAAAGGCTGGGCGCATTCTTGACTGCCGTGCAGGAGCTGGCCGATGGCAACTCTGATCCCCAGATACTTGCGCAGCTGGGCATCCATTACACCGAGACGCTGGATGCGATGAGCACGGCTTGGGCGAGCACGGCAACCGATCTGGACCGCCTGCTGCATGACCGCGTGGATATGCTGTTCAGTCGCATGTGGCTGGACCTGGGCACGGCACTGCTGCTGTTGTCCTGCATTCTCAGCCTTGTGTATGCGGTGGCCCGGCAGATCTCGCGGCCGCTGAAGCAGCTGGCTTTGGTGGCTGATGCCGTGCGCCAGACCGGCGACCACACGCGGCGCGCTGTGTGGCACAGCCGGGATGAAATAGGCCAATTGGTCACCGCTTTCAATGGCATGCTGGCGCAGCTGGACGAACAGCGCATGGTGCAGCAGGAGACGGCGGCCCGTACCCGTGCAGCCCAGGCGCAGCAGGCTTTGGTGGAGGCTATCCCGATCGCCCTTGTGGTGACTGCCGTACCCGACCACGAGGTACTGCATGCCAATGCACCGGCCCAGCTGTGGCTAGGGGGCAGCACCCGTGACCCCTGGGTAACAGGTCTGGAGCATGGCGTGCGTGCGCGTTTTTTTCAGCACCTGTCCGACCAGGGCAAGGTGGATGAATTCGAGGTGCGCTGGCAGGGTGCTGCCGAGCCGTCCTGGGCCGTGTTGTCAGCGCGTCGCTTGCAGTTTCAAGGGCGGGATGCGGTGCTGACGGCGTTTACCCCCGTCAATGTGCTGAAGGTGATGGAGAAGCGCCTGGAGCTGTGGGCCAAGGTGTTCGAGGCCTCGTCGGAGGGCATCATCATCATGGATCCCAAGCAAAAAATACTCAGTGTGAACCGCGCGTTTTGCCGCAGCACTTCTTACGATTTTTATGAGGTGATTGGTGAGCACTTGGGGTTTTTGATCGAAGGGCCGCAGGCCGCAACCTTGGGGCAACACCTGGATGGCTTTTTACAGGAGCGTGATGCCTGGCAGGGCGAGGTGAATTTTCTCAAGCGTTCGGGCGAGACTTATCCGGCCTGGCTGATGGTGTCGGCCGTACGGGACGGCTCGCGTCTGGGGGCGGTGTCGCAGTACATCGGCATATCCGTAGACATCACCGACCGCAAGCGTACCGAAGCCCGGGTGCAGTATCTGGCGCAGCACGACGTATTGACGGAGTTGCCCAACCGCGCCCTGTGCGTGCTGAGGTTGGAAGAAGCCCTGCAAGCAGCGCGGCGCGACGGCGATCGCGTCGCAGTGCTATTCATTGACCTGGACCGCTTCAAGATCATCAACGACACCTTGGGCCACCATATTGGCGATGGCGTGCTGCGGTCCGTGGCCAGCAGGCTGACACGGGTGGTGCGGGCTGGCGATACGGTCAGTCGGCTGGGTGGCGATGAATATGTGATCGTATTGCGCGGTATTGTCGAACGTAGTGAGGTGCAAGAGATGGTCGAACAGCGGCTGATACCGCTGATTCGGCAGACACACCATGTGGAGGGCAATGCCTTGCATGTGTCTTGCAGTGTGGGTGTGGCGCTGTACCCTGAAGACGGTACGGATCTGGATGAACTGATGCGGCGGGCCGATGCCGCCATGTATGTGGCCAAGAATGCGGGGCGCGATATGCTGCGCTTCTACGAGCCCGAGATCGAACAATTGGCCCAGCACCGGCTGGTATTGGAGCAGCACTTGCGCCAGGCGTTGGCATTGGGCGAGTTCAGCCTGCAGTACCAGCCCAAGGTGAATGCCAATACCCTGGACGTTGTGGGTGTGGAGGCTTTGCTGCGCTGGGACAACCCGGAGCTGGGGGCTGTGCCATCTGCCAGTTTTATTTCCTTGGCCGAAGAGACAGGCCTGATCCGCCCGATCGGAGTCTGGGTGCTGCAAGAGGCTTGTTCGCAGTTGGCACGCTGGCACGGGCAGGGACTGAGCAGCCTCAGTGTGTCGGTCAATCTGTCTGCACTGCAGTTGGCCGACGGCGATCTTGCCGAGCAGGTGCGCCATTGTCTGCAGCAGCACGGTGTCATGCCTGCGGCGCTGGAAATCGAGATCACGGAGTCCGTGCTGATGGGCAACACCAACCTGGCCGAGGAGCAGCTGGTGGCGCTCAAGGCTTTGGGCATCCAGCTATCGATCGATGACTTTGGGACGGGCTATTCCAGTCTGGCGTACCTCAAGCGTTTTGCGATCGACAAGCTGAAAATAGACCAGTCTTTTGTGCGCGACATGTTGACCGATCCGACCGACCTGGCGATTGTTCGCGCCATCATTGCCTTGGGCCATACCCTGGGCCTGAAGGTGGTGGCGGAAGGGGTGGAGGGGGAGCAGGTGGCCGGTCAATTGAGGGCCTTGGCTTGTGACGAACTGCAGGGCTACTATTTTGCGCGTCCTATGGCGGCTGAGGAGCTTGCGAAGTGGTTGATTGAGCGTAAGCAAGGGGCCGAGCGGCGGCGTAGTCTTCTTGTGTGAGCCCGCCCTCGGCGATCGTCAATATGCTTGGACTTAATGTCGAGCGTTGTGGGTGGCCGTCAGCAGCTTGTCGGTGTAGGCGATGGCCAGCGCGCTGAGTAGAAATACGGCGTGGATGATGGTCTGCCACATCAGAACTTTTACCTCGTAATTTGCCGCGTTGATGAAAGTGCGCAGCAAATGTATCGATGAAATACCGATGATGGCGGTCGCCAGCTTGACCTTCAGCACCGAGGCGTTCACATGGCTAAGCCATTCTGGCTGGTCAGGGTGGCCGTCCAGGTTCATGCGGCTGACAAAGGTTTCATAGCCCCCCACAATGACCATGATCAGCAGGTTGGAGATCATCACGACATCGATGAGCGCCAGAACGACCAGCATGATGATGGTTTCATTCAACGCAGTCGGAACGGTCGTGTTTTTGTAGCCCACGCTGGTAACGAGGATCTGTAGCGCATCCTGGTCGCCCAAAGTGGCCTGTATCAGATGCATTAACTCCATTAAAAAATGCACCACGTACACCGCTTGTGCGGCAATCAGGCCGAGGTAGAGCGGCAGCTGTAGCCAGCGGCTAGCAAAAATAAAGCTGGGTAAGGGGCCGAGCGGAGCGTTTTTTGAGGAAGTGGGTTCGGACATATGTGCGCAGAATATTGGTAACTTTACGGCTGGATTGTAGGATTGGGGATACTGTCGATCATTGCCTACTTTGCATGTCAGCGGCGTGTAAGAGCCAAGATTCACATTACCGCCCAGTACATACCAACTACACCCTGAGGAGACAAATCCATGACCAGTTCCAGCTCTGCGATCGAATCCGTGTTGATCGAGAACCGTGTATTCCCCCCTAGCGACGCAATGGTGCAGTCGGCCCGTATTTCAGGTATGGCCGGCTACAACGCTTTGTGTGCCGAAGCCGAGCAGGACTTCGAAGGCTTCTGGAGTCGCTTGGCGCGTGAAAACCTGCAATGGAGCAAGCCGTTCAGCCAGACGCTGGACGAGTCCAATGCGCCGTTTTACAAGTGGTTTGCCGATGGCGAATTGAACGCGTCGGCCAATTGCCTGGACAAGCACATGGGTACGCCCACCGAAAACAAAACCGCGGTGATTTTCGAGGCGGATGACGGCAAGGTGACACACACCAGCTACAAGGAGCTGCTGGCGCGTGTCAGCCAGTTCGCGAATGCGCTGAAGGCCGAAGGCGTTCAAAAAGGCGACCGTGTGCTGATTTACATGCCCATGACGCTGGAAGGTGTGATCGCCATGCAAGCCTGCGCCCGTATTGGCGCGACCCACAGCGTGGTGTTTGGTGGCTTTTCGGCCAAGGCCTTGAACGAACGCATCATCGACGCGGGTGCCGTGGCGGTCATCACCGCCAACTACCAGATGCGCGGCGGCAAGGAACTGCCGCTCAAGGCCATCGTGGATGAGGGTCTGGCTCAGGGCGGTTGCGAGTCGGTGAAATCTATCCTGGTGTACGAGCGTACCCCCACGGCCTGCAATATGGTGGCCGGGCGCGACAAGACCTTTGCCCAGGCAATTGCTGGCCAGAGCAGCGATTGCCCGCCCGTGACGGTGGGGGCTGAACACCCGCTGTTCATCCTCTACACCTCGGGCTCCACCGGCAAACCCAAGGGTGTGCAGCACAGTACCGGCGGCTACTTGCTGTGGGCCAAGCTGACCATGGACTGGACCTTCGACCTGCGTTCTGATGACGTGTTCTGGTGCACCGCCGACATTGGCTGGATCACCGGCCACACCTATGTGGCCTACGGCCCGCTGGCGGCGGGCGCCACGCAGATCATTTTTGAAGGCATTCCCACCTACCCGAATGCGGGCCGCTTCTGGCAGATGATCGAGCGCCACAAGTGCAGCATTTTCTACACCGCGCCTACGGCCATCCGCTCGCTGATCAAGGCAGCCGAATCCGATCCCGCCGTGCACCCGGACCGCTCCAACCTGGACAGCCTGCGTATCCTCGGCTCGGTTGGCGAGCCCATCAACCCCGAGGCCTGGATGTGGTACTACAAGAATGTGGGCCACGAGCGTTGCCCGATTGTGGATACCTTCTGGCAGACCGAAACCGGTGGCCACATGATGTCGCCCATGCCCGGCGCCACACCATTGGTGCCCGGTAGCTGCACCTTGCCGTTGCCCGGCATCATGGCTGCCATCGTGGACGAGGTGGGTAATGACATTCCCAACGGCACGGGTGGCCTGCTGGTGGTCAAACGTCCCTGGCCCAGCATGATCCGCACTATCTGGAACGACCCTGAGCGCTACAAGAAGAGTTATTTTCCCGAGGAAATGGGCGGCAAGATCTACCTGGCCGGCGATGGCGCCGTGCGCAGTGCAGACCGTGGCTACTTCCGCATCACCGGCCGTATTGACGACGTGCTGAACGTGTCCGGCCACCGCATGGGCACGATGGAGATTGAGTCGGCCCTGGTGTCGCACACCTCCCTGGTGGCCGAAGCCGCCGTGGTGGGTCGCCCGGATGATCTGACCGGGGAAGCCATCTGCGCCTTCGTGGTGCTCAAGCGCGGCTGCCCGACGGGTGATGAAGCCAAGCAGATCGCCAACGAGCTGCGCGCCTGGGTGGGCAAGGAAATTGGCCCCATCGCCAAGCCCAAGGACATCCGCTTCGGCGACAACTTGCCCAAGACCCGCAGCGGCAAAATCATGCGCCGTCTGCTGCGCAACCTGGCCAAGGGCGAAGCGGTCACGCAAGACACGTCGACGCTGGAGAACCCAGCGATCCTGGGGCAGCTGGGGCAAACCTATTAATTGACGTCGCTATATTTTATATAGCTGCTGGCGCAGGTGGTATCTGCGCTAGAGGCCTAAAATGCTTGAAAGCCCGCGCACATGCTGCGGGCTTTTTTTATGGCTGAACCGTTGCCTTATTTCAGTGTCAGCACCCAGGCTGCCAGTTTTTTGGCATCGGCCTCGCTGACGCGCTCATTCGCCGGCATGGGTAGTGGGCCCCAGTTGCAACTGCCAGATGGGCACACGCTGCCTTTGCGGATGGTGTTGGCCAGGCGGTCGGCGGCGGTCTTGTCGGCCTGGTATTTGGCGGCTATGTCTTTGAATGCTGGCCCTACCTTTTTTCTGTCGACGGAGTGGCAGCCCAGGCAGTTCTGGGAGGTGGCCAGCGCCAGGTCTGCCAGGGCCGGGCTGGCCACGCTGCAGGCCAGCATCAAACTGAGTAGTGTGCGTAGCATTGTCTGGTGTGGTGTTGGAGTAAAGTGCTTGGTGGAAATTGTAGGCAAGGTCGATTGCGGCATGTGCCCGTACCAGGAGGCGAAAATGTTGTTCTTATTCATCGGGGTAGTGACCCTGGTCATGAAGTATATGGAGTGGGCTCCGGTGGCCGGCTGGGACTGGTGGGTCGTACTGTCGCCGTTTGCCCTGGCCGCTCTGTGGTGGGCATGGTCCGATGCCAGTGGCCGTACCAAGCGCAAGGTCATGGAGCGCGAAGACAAGCGTAAGCAGGCGCGTATCGACAAGCACCGTGACGCCCTGGGCCTGCCGCCCAAGCGGCCTCGCTGAATCTGTCCGCGCAAGTAAAAAAGCCCAAGGCCGTGCGGCCTTGGGCTTTTTTATGGGGGCCAGTTTTTAGTACGCGTCCAACACCGCACCCTTGCTGGCGCTGGATGCATTGAAGGCGAACTTGGCCTGCACGCCACGGGTGTAGCGCGGCGCGGGCGGGGTCCAGCCTTCGCGGCGCTTGGCGATCTCGGCCTCGGGCACGTTCAGCTCCAGGATCAGCTTGTGCGCATCGATGGTGATGGAGTCACCCTCTTGCACAAAGGCAATGGTGCCGCCTGCAGCCGCTTCCGGTGCCACATGGCCGACCACCATGCCCCAGGTGCCGCCGGAGAAACGGCCGTCGGTGATTAGGCCCACGCTTTCACCCAGGCCGGCACCAATCAGTGCACCCGTGGGGGCCAGCATCTCGGGCATGCCCGGGCCGCCCTTGGGGCCTAGGTAGCGCAGTACCATCACGTCGCCAGCCACGATCTTGCCAGCCAGAATGGCCGCCAACGCGGACTGTTCGTCGTCGAACACGCGCGCCGGGCCGGTGATGACCGGGTTCTTCAGGCCGGTGATCTTGGCCACGGCACCTTCGGGCGACAGGTTGCCCTTCAGGATGGCTAAGTGGCCTTCTGCGTACATGGGCTTGTCGATCGGGCGGATCACGTCCTGGTCGGCGCGTGGCACATCAGGCACATCCTTCAGCACTTCGGCAATGGTCTGGCCGCTGATGGTGATGCAGTCGCCGTGCAGCAGACCGGCGGCCAGCAGCGTCTTCATCACTTGTGGGATGCCACCGGCCTGGTGCAGGTCTACCGCCAGGTACTTGCCGCTGGGCTTCAGGTCGCAGATGACGGGCACTTTCTTGCGCATGCGCTCGAAGTCGTCAATGCTCCATTCGACGCCGGCCGCATGCGCGATGGCCAGGAAGTGCAGCACCGCATTGGTCGAGCCGCCGGTGGCCATGATCACGGCCACGGCGTTCTCGATGGCCTTCTTGGTCACGATGTCGCGTGGCTTCAGATCCTTCTTGATGGCCTCGATCAGCACCTTGGCCGACTCCTTGGCCGAATTCATCTTCTCGTCATGCGGGTTGGCCATGGTGGACGAGTAGGGTAGCGAGATGCCCAAGGCTTCGAAGGCGCTGGACATGGTGTTGGCCGTGTACATGCCGCCGCAGGAGCCGGTGCCGGGGATGGCGCGTTTTTCGATTTCCAGCAGGTCTTCGTCGCTCATATTGCCGGCGGCGTTCTGGCCCACGGCTTCGAACACGCTGACGATGTTCAGGTCCTGGCCCTTGTAGCGGCCAGGCAGGATGGTGCCACCGTACACATAGATGGCGGGCACATTGGCGCGCAGCATGCCCATCAGACCGCCGGGCATGTTCTTGTCGCAACCACCGACCACCACCACGCCATCCATCCACTGACCACCCACGCAGGTTTCGATGCAGTCGCTGATGACTTCGCGGCTGACCAGCGAGTACTTCATGCCTTCCGTACCCATGGCCATGCCGTCGGAAATGGTCGGGGTGCCGAAGACTTGGGCGTTACCGCCGGCTTCTTCAATACCCGCGATGGCCGCATCGGCCAGCTTTTGCAGACCGGAGTTGCACGGCGTGATGGTGCTGTGGCCGTTGGCGACGCCCACCATGGGCTTCTTGAAGTCACCTTCTTCGTAGCCCATGGCGTAGTACATGGAGCGGTTGGGCGCGCGCGACTTGCCTTCGGTGATGTTCTTGGAGCGGGGGTTGAGGATGATGGGTTTGGTTTCCATGGTGTCTCTTTTCAGCGTGGGGAGGTGTTTTTTGCAGCGCTGAGTATGCTACGTGTGAAAACCAGGGTCCAATCTATTTTTAGATGCCTATTAATATGCTGTACATATGAATACGATTGAACTACGCCTGTGGAACCAGTTCGCCGTGCTGGCTGAGGAGCTGCACTTTGGCCGCGCAGCGCAGCGCCTGTTCATGACCCAGCCACCGCTGACCCAGGCCATTGCGCAGCTGGAGAAACGGCTTGCAGCGCGCTTGTTTGACCGCACCAAACGCAGCGTGCAACTGACGGCTACCGGCCGTGCCTTGCTGCCCGAGGTGCTGGATCTGCTGGCCCGTGCCCAGGCTTTGCCTGAGCACGCGCGGGCGGCGGCGGCGGGCGAGCTGGGGCGCTTGCGGCTGGCTTTTGTGTCCACGGTGGGCTTTGCCCTGCTACCCCAATGGGTGCGCGGCTTTCGGGCGTTGTACCCCAAGGTGCAAATGGAACTGGTCGAAGCCACGGGTGACGTGCAGCTGGAGGCGTTTACGCGTGGCGAGCTGGATGCGGGCTTTATGCTGCACGCGCCCGGCTTTGTGCCGCCTGGCCTGGCACGCCAGGTGGTCAGCCGCGAGGCGCTGGTGCTGGCTCTGCCCGAGCAGCATGCCCTGGCCGCGCAACCCAGCTTGGCTCTGGCCGACGTGCTGGACCAAGCCCTGGTGATCTTCCCGCGCCGCATCGTGCCTTCTTTATATGACGCGATCTTTGGCGTGTACCACGCCGCCGGGCGCCTGCCCGAGGTGGCGCAAGAGGCAATACAGATGCAGACCATCGTAAACCTGGTGTCCGCCGGCTTGGGCCTGGCGTGGGTGCCGCAGAGCGTGACCCAGTTCCAGCGGCCGGGGGTGGTGTACCGGGCGCTGGCTGATGCGGTTGGTGTGCCGGGCTGCGAAACCAGTCTGGTCTGGGCGGAGCAGGGGGCCGGCCCGTCGCTTGAGCGGTTTGTGGAGTTTGTGGGGCAGGGTGCTGTTTAGGATAGCTATATCTTTGATAGCTGCTTGCGCAGTTGTTATCTGCGTCAGAGGCATATTTTTCATGTAATTTCAAACCGGGCTCCTGGCTTTACCGGCCGGCAACATGGCTGCATGCAAAATAGCCGCCATGCTGATCCACCCCCAAATCAACCCCATCGCCCTGCAACTCGGGCCCCTGGCTGTCCATTGGTATGGACTGACCTATCTGGCCGCGTTTGCCTTGTTCATGTTTTTGGGTACGCGCCGCTTGCGGCATCCGCCCTTTGTCCATATCCAGGGTCCTGGTGCCTGGGCCAGCAAGGACGTGGAGGACATTTTGTTTCTGGGCGTGATGGGTGTGGTGCTGGGTGGGCGCATTGGCTACTGCCTGTTTTACAAGCCCGACTTTTACTTGAGCCACCCGCTGGAGATTTTGTACGTCTGGCAGGGCGGCATGTCCTTCCACGGTGGCCTGTTGGGCGTGATTGCGTCCATGGTCTGGTTTGCCCATTCGCGCAAACGGCCGTTTTGGCAGGTGGCTGACTTTGTGGCGCCTTGCGTTCCCACCGGCCTGGCCGCGGGCCGGGTGGGTAATTTCATCAATGGTGAACTCTGGGGGCGGCTGAGTTCACCCGATCTGCCCTGGGGCATGGTGTTCCGCGACGGCGGCCCGCTGCCACGCCATCCCTCGCAGGTCTACCAGTTCCTGATGGAGGGCCTGCTGCTGTTCATTCTGCTGTGGTTGTATGCGCGCAAGGAGCGTGCACAGGGCCAGGTGGCGGCCGCCTTCCTGTTTGGCTACGGGGTGTTCCGTTTTATTGCAGAGTTTTTCCGCGAGCCAGATGCTTTCCTGGGCTTACTCTCTCTGGGTATGAGCATGGGCCAATGGTTGTGCGTGCCGATGATCTTGGGCGGTGCCGGCGCATGGTGGTGGCTGGGGCGCCGGCGTAGGACGGATTAAGACGGCCTTTACCGCTTATTTTCGTTACATCTTTTGCTATTTAATTGGTAGCATTCGTTAGAGTTTTTTGGACGCTGTGGTGCTGTTCCTAGGGTTCTGCTCTATGAATTTGCGCAAATCCGCAACCGATAACAGGGGGGGGCGAGGGGATGTCGGTTTCAAGGAACTATTTCACGCCTGGTAACAAAATGTCACCCCTAGGCTGCATAATTAAACGATGCCACTTTTAGCTGTAGCCACATAAGACCATGGGAGAACGCGTCGCCAAATGGATTGATGTCGCGCAGCTGCGCCACGGCATGTTTATCCAGCTGGAGCTAGGCTGGATGGACCACCCCTTTCCCAAGGGTAGTTTCAAGATTACTTCGGACGACCAGATCAAGACGATTCTTTCCTTGGGTCTGAGCCGCGTTCGTTATTTCCCCGACCAGAGCGACGAGGTTCCCGAGGTGCCTGATGGGCCTCAGCATGAGCCTGTGTCCGATCCGTCGGGGCTTTTTAAGCCGGAACATGAGCCGGTAGCCCCGTTGCACTCAAGTGGGCAAGACCGTGTACGTGATCTGCGTCGTGAGCGTCTGGAGGCGCAGCGGCGCAGTCTGGCCTTGTGCGAACGGCGGTTTGGCGAGGCCACGCAACAATACCGACGTTTGACCGAACAGGTCGCCCAGCGGCCTGTACAGCTGCATGACGAAAGCCGGGCGCTGGTGGGGCGCTGTGTGCAGGACTTGCTGGCCGAGAGCGAGTCTGCCATCCGCCTGTTGTCCGAGGCCATGGGTGAACGCAGTGCCGTGCACCCCGTAAATGTGATGGTGATTTCCATGCTGCTGGGCAAAGCATTGGGCCTGCCATCTGCGGCGCTGGCCGACCTGGGCCTGGCCGGGCTGCTGCACGATCTTGGCAAGATCCAGATGCCTGATCGCCTGCGCTCCGCAGATCCGGGGTTTTCAGCGTCCGAACTGCAGGCCTACCAGGAGCATGTGGACCTGAGCCTGGTATTGGCGCGGCGCATGGGGGCATCGGAGGATGTTTTGCGCGCCATGTCGCAACACCACGAACTGGCCGACGGCAGCGGTTTTCCATCGGGCCTGGTGGGCGCAAACATGTCGGACATGGGCAAGATACTGGCCCTGGTCAACCGTTATGACAATCTGTGCAACCCACCCAGGCTGGTGAATGCGCTGACGCCGCACGAGGCCTTGTCCCTGATTTTTGCGCAGATGAAGTCGCGTTTCGACGCGGTTACCCTGGGCGCTTTCGTGCGCATGATGGGTGTGTATCCACCGGGTTCGGTGGTGCAGCTGGTGAACGACGGCTATGCCATGGTGGTGTCGGTCAATTCCAGCCGGCCGCTGAAACCCAGTGTGATTGTTTTTGATGCCAGTGTGCCGCGCGACGAAGCGCTGATCGTCAATCTGGAACATGCGCCCGAGATGGGCATTCGCCGCAGCCTGAAGCCGTCGCAGCTGCCGCGCGCGGTGCAGGACTATCTGTCTCCGCGTCAGCGGGTAGCGTACTACTTCGAGCAGATGCCCCATTACGAGAGGCCAGGTAGCGACACATGACGGCTTCCGTGTTGGGGACGCTGATCGAGGGCTTGCCAGAAGCCGTGTGGATTGTGTCGGGTGCAAATTACGCCGTGATGGAAGTCAACGTCGCCGCGCTGGATTTGCTGGGCATGTTGCGGCAACAGGTGGTAGGCCAGCAGGTCACGGTGTTCCTGGCGGCGCTGGAAGATGTTTTTTTCTGGAGCGAATTAGAGCAGGGTGGTTCACAGCGTATACGCTCCGAAACCACGTTGCGCTGCGGTAATGGCAACAGCCGATCGGTGGAGCGCTCTGTCAACCCGGTGCTGTTGCCGGATGGCAGCTCTGTCTACGTGGTGGGACTGCGTGATCTGGGGCCGCTGCGCCAGGTTGAGGGCCAGCTGGAACTGGTGCTGGCCGAGATGCAAGCCACGCTGGAGTCCACGGTGGACGGCATATTGGCCTGCAACCTGAATGGTGTGGTCACAGTGTGCAACCAGCGCTTTTCGGAGTTGTGGGCTGCACCACACGCGCTTTTACAGGGGCGCAATAGCCAGGCCTTGTACGCGCATATGTCAGAGTCCGTGCACAACGCCGCGGTATACCGCCGGCGCATGGAGCACATTGTTGCGACACCGCTCTACCAGGGAACAGACATCGTCTTGCTGCGCAACGGCCGCGTGCTGGAGCGCGTGACCCGGCCGCAAATGAGCCAGGGCCGAGCCATCGGGCGGGTGTATTCGTTTCGCGATATCACCGATCGCGTCGAGTCCGAGGCCAAGCTGCAGCTGGCGGGCAAGGTCTTCGAGGCCAGCCTGGACGCGATTTTCATCGCCGATGCGCAGCACCATGTGGTGGCCATCAATCCGGTGTGCATGCGCTTGAGCCGCTGCCTGGAATCGCAATTGCTGGGTCGCTACATTCCAGACCTTTTTCGGGATACCAGCGGCACTGCCTTGTTCTCGCGCATCCAGGGCGGCTGGCAGCGTGACGGCCACTGGGATGGCGAGGCCCTGCATACCCGGGGTGATGACAGCGTCTGTACTGTTCACCTGTCCTGGATTGCCGTGCGTGACGCCCAGGGGCAGATCGTGCAGAGCATAGGTTTCTTCAAGGACTTGACCGAAAAGAAGGCCAACCACCAGCGCATCGAGCAGTTGGCCTATACGGATGTGCTGACCGGCTTGCCAAACCGTCTGATGCTGTCTCAGCGGGTGGACTTTGCGCTGCGCCTGGCGGAGCGCGATGGAGGCGAATTCGCCATCCTCATTCTGGACCTGGACCGCTTCAAGAACATCAATGACTCCTTGGGCCATTTGTTTGGCGACCGGGTGCTGGTCGAGGTCGGACGCCGCATGGCGGCCTGCCTGCGCCAGGTCGATACGCTGTGCCGCCTGGGCGGGGACGAGTTCGTCATGTACCTGCACCAGGCCGATTCGGAAGGCGCAAAGATGGTGGCCGAGCGGGTGCTGGAAAGCATGACCGAACCCTTCCATATGGACGACATGGACTTTTCGGTGGGTTGCAGCATCGGCGTGGCCATGTACCCTTCTGATGGGCAAAACCTGGACGACATGATCAAGGCGGCAGACACCGCCATGAACCGTGCCAAGGAGCGAGGGCGTGGCCATTTCCGCTTCTACCAACCGCAGATGAATGTGGCCCTGCTGTCGCGCATGAAGATGGAGCACCGCCTGCGCCTGGCGCTGGATGCTGGCCATCTGCAGCTGTACTACCAGCCCCAGGTCAACCTGGGCGATGGCGAGGTGCTGGGGGTGGAGGCCTTGATACGCTGGTTCGACCCCGAACTGGGCCAGGTGTCGCCGGCTCACTTCATTCCGCTGGCCGAAGAGTCTGGCTACATCACCACGATTGGCTCCTGGGTGCTGACCGAGGCCGTGCGCCAGGCTGCGGTCTGGCAGCGCGCGGGAACGGCGCGCACTGTATCGGTGAATGTCTCGGCTTTGCAGTTCCAGCAGGCCGATTTTGTGGAGCGGGTGGCCGGTGTTTTGCACCAATTTGGGCTGGACCCTCGGCTGCTGGACCTGGAGCTTACCGAGTCCATTTTGGTGCAGGACGCGGAAGAGGCTTTTGCGCGTCTGCAGGCGCTGGCTGCGCTGGGCGTGGTGCTGTCGATTGACGATTTCGGTACCGGCTATTCCAGCCTGGCGTATCTGAAGAAGTTTCCCATCCACAAACTCAAGATCGACCGCTCATTCATCCGCGGGCTGCCGTCGGACGAAAGCGATCTGGCTATCGTCAGCGCCATCATCCAGATGGGCCGTGCGCTTAAGCTCACCATCATCGCGGAGGGTGTGGAAACCATAGCCCAGCGCCAGGTACTGCAGGGCTTGCGTTGTGAGCAGTACCAGGGGTTTTTGTATTCGGCGGCGGTGCCGAGTGGCGATCTCGACAGCGTGATCGACGATGCGGTCGGAAGGTTTGCCGAGGCCCGATGAAAGGGGCGACGCAGGGTAGAGGGTGTCTGCGAATGTCACCGGACCGGCATCCTGAACCGGGGTTCAGGTGGGCTAGGTCACCCTGAAGTTGGGTTCATCTAACGCGAGATGATCACGCTCCCCAGGGGATATTCCAGGCCCGGGCTCATAGAGCATTGGTTCAAGGAAATATAAAGCCCAGCATACATCGCAGACAACCCGATTCTAGGCGATTCAGCGCAGCGCCAACGTACCGGAAGTAAAGTTCTAGAGCAATTGCCCGTCGTCGCCCAGGGCCAGGTCGAGCTTGGTGATGAGGGCTGCCAGCGCGGGGTCGCCGTCCTCTGCGGCTTCGGCGCGGGGGCTGAGCGGTGCGGCGGCCGGGTTGTTGCGGTCGGACAGGTCGAACGCCAGGTTCAGCGCGGCCAGCACGGCAATGCGGTCGCGTGCCTTGATCTTGCCACCATCGCGGATGGCGCACATGGCTGTGTCCACCATCTTCACCGCATCCAGCAAACGGGCTTCACCGTCCTCGGGGCAACCCAGGCGGTAACTTTGGCCCAGGATCTGTACTTCCACTTGCTTCATGGCTGGTCCTTGCGGGGGGCTGCGCGCACGGCTGGCGGGCTGCTGATTTCTGGCAGGCGTTCCAGCAGGGCGTCGATGCGGGCACGCGCTGCGCCCAGGCGGGACTTCAGCGAGTCGCGTTCCTGGGCCAGGCTGTTGACCTGTTCGGTCAGCAATTGGTTGGTGCGTTGCAGCTCGCGGTAACGCAGCAGCAGGCGCTCGGTGCGTTCAGCAATGTGTTCAATTTGGGTGGGGGAGGCCATAAGCTCTGTGATTGTAGTGGTGCGCTGCGGCGCGCGTAAAATCATAGACCCGCCACGCGCAGCATGGTTCACGCGCTGGCTAGCCCGGGCCTGCGGTCTGCAGACCACAGCTTCCATCCTCTGTTTCCACGCACCAGCTTATCCAGGACCATGCCCGTCCACACCTTTCGCAGTGAACTCATACTCGGCGGCCAGAAAAGTGGCAAGTCGCGCCGGGCCGAACAACTGGCCGCCGACTGGCTGGCCGCATCGCCCGCACACCGCGCTGTTTTCATCGCCACCGCCCAGCCCTGGGACGACGAAATGCGTGTGCGCATTGCCCGCCACCAAAGCGACCGGGCCGAGCGCGTGCCCGGCATGGCCACGGTGGAGGAGCCGCTGCGCCTGGGCGAGGCCATAGCTCAGCACAGCCGAGCCGACACCCTGGTGGTGGTGGACTGTCTAACGCTCTGGTTGACGAACTTGCTGATGCCGCCAGACTTTGAAGAAAAAAGGCCTGCAGCGCAGGAAGTACCAGCGCCAGTAGCTATATTTTTGGAAGCAATCACGCAGGCACCCGGCCCGCTGGTGCTGGTGGGCAACGAGATCGGCCTGGGCGTGATTCCGCTGGGGCGCGAGGTGCGCGCCTTCGTGGATGCGTTGGGCAGTCTGAACCAGCAGGTGGCGCAGCGCTGCCAGCGGGTCACCTTGATGGCCGCTGGTTTGCCCCTGAGCCTGAAGGGTGCTGCTTGAAGCTGCCCGATCTGTTTCTGTGGCTGCTGCTATGCCTAGCTCTGCCAGCCCAGGCGCTGCAGCTTACCGACGACCGAGGCACGCTGGTGCAGTTCAGCCAGGCGCCGCAGCGCATCGTCAGCCTGCTGCCGTCCTTGACCGAAAGCGTTTGTGCGCTGGACCAGTGCCAGCGCCTGGTGGGTGTGGACCGCTATTCCAACTACCCGGCCAGCGTGCGCGGCCTGCCGCAGGTGGGTGGCGGGTTGGACCCGAATATCGAGGCCATCGTCGCCCTGCGGCCCGACGTGGTGGTGCTGGCCACCGCCTCGCGCGCCAGTGCGCGGCTGGAAGCGCTGGGCCTGAAGGTGGTGGCGCTGGAGCCGAAAACCTCGGCCGATGTACGCCGCGTGCTGGACAAGCTGGGCCTGCTGCTGGAGGTGCCCGATGCCGCCCGCATCTGGCGCAACATCGATGCCGGCGTGGCCGCTGCTGCGCAGTCGTTGCCCGCCCGGGTCAAGAACACGCGGGTGTATTTCGAGGTGAATGCGGCGCCCTATGCCGCTGGCACTGCCTCCTTCATCGGTGAAACCCTGGCCCGCCTGGGCGCGCAAAACGTGGTGCCGGCCGCGCTGGGGCCATTCCCCAAACTGAACCCCGAATTCGTGGTGCGCGCCAACCCGGACCTGATCATGGTGGGCGACCGCAACGCGTTGAATATGGCGCAGCGCCCCGGCTGGGCGGGCATACGCGCCATCCGTGAAAAGCGCGTTTGCGTCTTCACGCCCGAGCAGTCGGACACCCTGGTGCGCCCCGGCCCGCGCATGGCCGAGGCGGCCCGCACCATGGCCGCTTGCCTGCAGGACAAAGCGCCTTGACAGGCCCCGTGCACCTGCGTAAAGCTTGGCCCACGGGAGCGGCATTGCTGCTGTTGTCCCTGGCCTTGTTGCTGGTCGGCGCCAGCATTGGTAGCACCGGTCTGGACAGCCTGCTGGCCGCGCGCCATGACCCGGTGGCGCTGCAGATCTTGTGGGACATCCGCCTGCCGCGCACCTTGGGCGCCTGGCTGGCGGGGGCCTTGTTTGCATTGGCTGGTGCTGTGGCCCAGGGGCTGTTTCGCAATCCGCTGGCCGACCCGTATCTGCTGGGCAGTGCGTCCGGGGCTTCGCTGGCGATTGCCGTGGCCCTGGCGCTGCTGGGCGTGTCGCCGGCCGCTACCGCCTGGCTGGTGCGCCTCGGGCTGACGGGCGCGGCCTTCGCCGGCGCGGTGGGTGGCGTGCTGCTGACCCTGGTGCTGGCGCGTGGCGTGCAGCACACACTGCGCCTGCTGCTTGCTGGCGTGATCGTCGGCGTGGTGCTGGGCGCCGCCAAAGACCTGGTGCTGCAGGCCGCGCCCGAGATCTTGAGCGCCAGCGTGGGCTTCAACCTGGGCACCACCGGCTTCATAGGCTGGAGCGCCTGCGTGCTGATGGCCGGCGTGTGGGCGCTGTGCCTGTTGGTGGCCTGGGTGCTGGCGCCGGTGCTGGACGGCCTGAGCCTGGGCGAGGCCACCGCGCGCAGCCTGGGCCTGCCGCTGCTACAGATGCGGGCCGCGTTGATTGCGGTGCTGGCACTGGCCACCGGCACGGCCGTGGCGCAGAGCGGCATGATCGCCTTCGTCGGCCTGGTGGCGCCGCACCTGGCGCACTCTCTGGTGCCCACCACGCATGGCCGCTGGATGATTTTGTCCAGCCTGACCGGCGGTGTGCTGCTGATGGCGGCCGACATCCTGGCACGCTGGCTGACCGCGCCTCAAGAGCTGCCGGTGGGCGTGTTGACGGCCGCACTGGGCGGTTGCTATCTGCTCTGGCGCATGCACAAGCGTACCGCGGGTGTGCTATGAATAATATAGCTATCTACGCAAATGGAATCTGCGCTAGCCTTGGAAATATGCCTGTATTGCATGGCGTTGACCTGGCGCTGGGCGCAGGCCGCTGGACCAGCATCGTCGGCCCCAACGGCGCCGGCAAATCCACTTTGCTCAAGGTGCTGGCCGGCTTGCTGCCCTGCACCGGCCGCGTCGAGCTGCTGGGCCAGCCCTTGGCCGCCTTATCGGGCCGCCAGCGCGCACAGCAGTTGGCCTGGCTAGGGCAGGGCGAAGCCAGTGCAGACGATTTGACGGTATGGGACGTGGCCATGCTCGGCCGCCTGCCGCACCAGCCCTGGCTGGCCGCACCCAGTGCCGCCGACCATGCCGCCGTAGAGCAGGCCCTGCGCGCCACCCAGGCCTGGGACTGGCGCGCCCGCAGCCTGGGCCAGTTGTCCGGCGGCGAGCGCCAGCGCGTGCTGCTGGCACGGGCCCTGGCGGTGCAGGCACCCGTGCTGTTGATGGACGAACCCCTGGCCAACCTGGACCCGCCGCACCAGACCGATTGGCTGCTGCTGGTGCGTGCGCTGGTGGCGCGCGGCCATACCGTGGTCAGCGTGCTGCATGAGGTGTCCATGGCCTTGCAGGCCGACGACATGCTGGTGCTGGCCCAGGGCCGGGTGCTGCACCAGGGCGCCTGTGGTGACGCCGCCAGCCACCGCGCGCTGGAAGATGTTTTTGACGGACGTATCGCCGTCCACCGCATCGCCAATCAATGGGTTGCGCTACCAAAACTAGAGTGAACAGAATGAACGACCACGCCTTCAGCGCGCCCGAGCGCCAAGCCGTCTACCGCGCCATCTACGAGCGCCGTGACATGCGCCACTTCAATGGCGGCGAGGTCGCGCCCGAGCTGCTGCGCCGCCTCTTGCTGGCCGCACACCACGGCCCCAGCGTGGGCTTCATGCAGCCCTGGCGCTTCATCCGTGTCTCGGCGCCAGCGCTGCGCCAGCAACTGCACACGGTGGTAGAGGTGGAGCGCATCCGCACCGCCCAGGCCATGGGCGAGCGCGAGGACGACTTCATGCGCCTGAAGGTGCAGGGCCTGCTGGACGCCGCCGAGCTGTTGGCCGTGGTGTTGCCCGATGGGCGCGAAAAGCACATCTTCGGCCGCCGCACCCTGCCGCAGATGGACCTGGCCTCCACCTCCTGCGCCATCCAGAACCTGTGGCTCGCTGCGCGCGCCGAGGGCCTGGGCATGGGCTGGGTGTCGATCTTCGACCCGCTCACCGTGGCCGAGGTGTTGGGCCTGCCCGCAGGCGCCGAGCCGGTGGGCCTGCTGTGCCTGGGGCCGGTGGCCCAGTTCTACGACCGGCCCATGCTGGAGGAAGAGAACTGGGCCCGCCGCGAGGCCCTGGCCGACCTGGTGTTCGACGACCAGTGGGGCCAGGCATCCACCTTGTTCGCGGAGGGACAATAGCCTTTATGCAGATCCGTAGCTACCAAACCTCCGACGAAGCCGCCGTCGTCGCTCTGTGGCAGGCCTGCGGCCTGACCCGCCCCTGGAACGATCCCTACAAAGACATCGCCCGCAAGTTGCAGGTGCAGCCCGAGCTGTTTCTGGTGGGCGAGCTGGACGGTCAACTGATCGCATCGGCCATGGCCGGCTACGACGGCCACCGTGGCTGGGTCAACTACCTGGCCGTGGCGCCTAGCCACCAGCGCCGCGGCTATGCGGCCCAATTGATGCAGCACATCGAGCAACAGCTGCTGGCGCTGGGCTGCCCCAAGCTGAACATGCAGGTGCGCACCAGCAACAGCGCCGTGCTGGCCTTTTACCGCCGCCTGGGCTACGCACAGGACGAGGCCGTGAGCCTGGGCAAGCGCCTGATACCCGACGGCCCTGCGCAGTGAGCGCTCTGATCAAACCAAGGATTTCCATGACACCCATCAGTTCCCCTGCCGACATTGCCGCATCGCTGACCGAGCATTGGTCGCCCCGCGTGATCGCCGAGCTGGATGATTCGTACATCAAGGTCGCCAAGGTGCTGGGCTCGCTGGCCTGGCACAGCCATGAACACGAGGACGAGCTGTTCATGGTGCTCAAAGGCCATCTGCGTATCGAGCTGGAAACCGGCGTGGTCGATCTGTGCCAGGGCGAGATGTATGTCGTGCCCAAAGGCACGCGACACAACCCGGTGGCGGAGGAGGAATGCCACATCATGCTGATCGAGCGCAAATCGACCCTGCACACCGGCGACGTGGCCACTGAAAAAACGCGTTCACTCGCAGACCAGTTGCGGCCGCTCGCCCGTGCTTGAAAGCATGCTGCTGATTGCTGTCGTCCTGTTGATTGCGCTCGTGGTGGACTGGCGTCTGGGCGAGCCGCCCAGCTGGTGCCACCCGGTGGTGTGGATAGGCAAGGCCCTGGGTTGGGCTGGGCGCCGCGTGGCACCACTGGACGGTCCGGTGCCCGCACCCGACCCGGATTACAAGTCTTTTTGGCTGGGGGCGCTGGTTTGGTGTGCGGGGGCAGCTATGGTTTGCATAGCAGCTGTGGCGGCGCAAAAAGGCTTGCTATGGCTGCCGCAGCACTATCAAAGCCTGTGGGCCACGGCGCTTTCCGTGGTGCTGCTAGGCCTGTTGCTCAAGCCGCTGCTGGCCTGGGCCATGCTGTACAGCGAGGTGCAAGCGGTCGAGGACGCGCTGGCCCAGTCACTGGACGCAGGCCGGGAACGCCTGTCCTGGCTGGTCAGCCGTGACGTCACGCAGCTCAGCGAGAGCGAGGTGCGTGAAAGCGCCATCGAGTCGTTGGCCGAGAACCTGAACGACTCGGTCGTCGCGCCCATCTTCTGGTTCTTGCTGCTGGGCTTGCCCGGCGCGGCGCTGTACCGTTTCGCCAATACCGCCGACGCCATGTGGGGCTACCGTGGCGTGCGCAACGGCCAAGTCTGGGAGTGGGCCGGCAAATGGGCGGCCTGGGCCGACGACGTGCTGAGCTGGTTGCCCGCGCGCATTACCGCCGTGCTGTTGCTGCTGGTCTCTGGCGGCCGCGGTTGGCGCGCGCTGGTCACACAAGCTGCCTACACTCCCTCTCCGAATAGTGGCTGGCCCATGGCCGCCATGGCTTTGGCGCTGGATGTGCGGCTGGGCAAGCCGGGTGTTTACATCTTGCATCCTACCGGCAGAGCACCGGGCGCGGTGGATATGTACCGGGCCGGTATCCATGCGCGTAATGCACTGCTGGCGCTGGTTTTGCTTGCGCTTCTTGCTCTGTTTTTTGTAGCGAAATGGGTTCCCTGAGATATTTATAGTCGGCGGCACCAGTGCTTTCGATAGAGCACCGCCAACGACAAGCTCTTCAACAACACTTCCGTGTACTCGCAGAAAAAGACGAATGAAAAATCTTAACGAAACCTTGTCATCAAGGACCCGCCAGGACCAACTCATTTCCCACGGTGCCGGTCCACGGGACGGCGACAGTGATCTGTTGCAATCCATCCGGTCGCGGCTTCATCAGGCGGGCGACCTTCCCGGCGCCACGGTGGACCAACAAATTCAATTGCTAGAGGCTTTGTCCGCATTTGCGTTGGGGCGGTTCCTGCTGGAAAACCGGGGCCTGAACGCCTACTGGACGCACCAATTGGTAACTTACCGTCCTGGTAGCACTGCTACACATGCGATGACCGCTCTGGAGCATCGGATATTTGAGAAGTTGCCGGCGGTGCTGGCAACCCGGGAGCGGTTTGGCATATTTCAGCAGCAATTGCAGGCCTTGCTTCGGCCTGGGCTGGTGCTGGCGTCGGTCCCTTGCGGTTTGATGGGCGAATTGCTGCTGCTTGATTACGGCCAGCACCCGGACGTGACTCTGGTGGGCATCGATCTGGACCAGCAGGCTTTGAACGGCGCGTCAGAGCTGGCGCGGGATCGTGGGCTGACAAAGCGTTTGTCGCTCCACCTCGAAGATGCATGGACGCCGCAGCCGAACGCCACGGTGGACGTACTGACCAGCAATGGCCTCAATATCTATGAGCCAGACCACGTCCGCGTAACGGCTCTATACCGGTCGTTCTTCGATATGCTGAAGCCGGGTGGCACGCTCATCACCAGCTTCTTGACGCCGCCGCCCGCCTTGTCCGCTGAATCTCCGTGGAACATGGCGGAAGTGGACTCGGAATCGTTGGCGCTGCAGCATGTGATGTTTGTGCGTGTCATTGAGGCAAAGTGGAGTGCCTTCCGTACCCATGCACAAACGATGGTCCAGCTGCAGGATGCCGGCTTTGCCGATATCCGCTTCATCGATGACCGCGCCCGGATGTTCCCCACCGTGGTCGCGCAGAAGCCGCTCTGACGATGCTTGCGCCGGCCATTCGTCTGGTCATTCAGGTAAATTTACCTTTCACGTCTATTCCATCTGCGCAGCGTGCTATATATTTGATAGTGCAATGACTTCGCTATTCACCCACGGCGGCCCGGATGCGTTGGGCGTACCACGTTGGGATTTTTCCACCAACAGCAACGCCTGCGGTCCGTGCCCGCACGCCCTGGCCGATCTGCAGCAGGCTGACGCTACGCGCTATCCGGACCCGCACTACACGGCCCTGAAAGAGCAGCTGGCAGCCTTTCACGGCGTGGGCACGCAGCGCGTCCTGCTGGCAGGCAGTGCCAGCGAGTTCATCCACCGTATCAGCGCTGTGCATCAGCGTCAGCGCGTGTACCTGCCGAAGCACCATTACGGCGACTATCTGCAAGCCGCCCAGGCCTGGGGGCTGATACAGGCCGATGCGCAGCAAGCCCAGCTGCTGTGGACCTGCGAGCCATCCAGCCCCTTGGGCCAGGCCCACCCTGGTCTGGCGGAATTGGTGGACGGCTTGCGGCCCGACCAGCAGCTGGTGCTGGACTGCGCCTATGCCCCGCTGCGTCTGGACGGTGCCCCGAGCCTGGATGCCACCCAGCGCGACCGGGTCTGGCAGATGTGGACGCCCAACAAGGCCCTGGGCCTGACAGGCATACGCGCGGCTTACGTGATCGCGCCGCTAGGCGCGGATGTGCAGGCCGTGTCCATGCTGTGCCCGTCCTGGCCGGTGGGCGCGCACGGTGTGGCCATGCTGCAAGCCTGGTGCCGCCCGGCTAGCCAGCAGTGGCTGGCGCAGAGCCTGGTAAAGCTGCGGGCCTGGAAGGCCCGGCAGATCATCCTGTGTCGCACCCTGGGCTGGGAATGCCTACCCAGCAGCGCGAACTTCTTTTGCACCCGGCCCAGCGGGGACGATTTACCGCTGCGCCTGCAGCGCCTGCGCGCGCGTGGCATCAAGCTGCGGGACGCGGCGTCTTTTGGCTTGCCGGGTTATGTGCGGCTGGGGGTGCTGCCGCCGTTGGGGCAGGATGCGTTGGCGGCGCCGGGGTAGGGGTGGGCGGAGCGGCAGTCTTTGGGGCTGCGGCATAGATGAACCCGGCTACTAGGAAACTCAGGAAGAGTAGTGCTTGTAGAAGAGCAAACATGCCCTGCCATTGCAGCGCCTTAATGACAGGCAGGTACCCGACTTGTGGATTGTTCAGGTGCTTTTTGAGTTGTCGAGTTACAAGCCAGGCAACCCAACGAGGAAATGGAATGAAGTACTCGCGGAGCACTCGCTCAAGGCGAATACCTGTCTCCAGCGTAATACCCCATATGCTCGCACTCTCCTCAATCTTCTTCTCTTCGTCTTGGTGCCTTGCAAGATGCTCAGTAAAAGTTTTGCGAACCGCTGCTCCTGTTTCTATTTGGATCTCGCACCGTAGGGCGTATAGCCTCGAAATCAGGCCAAAAAGGCAAGAGACGCAAAGGAGCGCGCCGCAAGTAAGGTACCCGACTTGAGTGATGAAAGGTAGTAGCTTGTCAGCGTTTGTGATGAAGAATGCTGCGACGGTAGCAGTACCGACTAGGAGCCACGTTGAAAACTCAGCGATTGGTTTGCTTGCTTTGAAGCTAGCCTCGAACATAGAAGACACGATCGCGTTTTCAGCGTTTTGACGCGCGAGACGGTTCCACTCGAGGAGAGGTGTTGTTCTGGGATCGGCGGTCATTTAAATCTAACGAATGAAAGGAGCTTCCCCATCCCAAGCCAATTGCATCTCTTGGGGTTGCAGTGATCGGCCACAAAATGCCACGATGGAGAGGCCCAGCTTTTCATCAAAGTACTCGCTTGAATGGAGGAAGTTCATGGCCATCGTAACCGTAGGCATCGCTCTGGCAAGGAGCGTTTTTGTCGGCACAGTGTGAAAACTGCGTGCATAGTCGATTTGTCGCGTGCCGAAGTCTTGCGCGCTGACTCGCCTAATCGTTATGAGTGCCTGCTTTGCTCGGACAGGCTATGCGGCTCTCGGCCGGGATGTGCGCCCGGCGGCGCAGTAACTTTTCTTTTGCGCAAAAGAAAAGTCACCAAAAGAAAGGCGCCCCCACTGTCTGCGCCCTCCGCTGGCGCTACGGGAACCTGCGGTGCTCGCTTTGTGCGGGGTCTGGCTAAACTCGCTGCGCTCAAACAACGCCAGCCCTGATCCGCCCAAAGCTGTGCTCCTCGGCCCATACAGAGGGGGACCCCGGGGATCGGGATCGGTGGCGCTGTGCGCCACATCGCGCCTAGGGCGCGAGGCTGCTGCAGCCCGGCTGCGCCGGGCTGGGTATTGGCTGTTGGTATCTGGCTGTTTGGCTGTCCGCTCCCACGCCGTGTGGCGTCGGCGAGTAGCGCAGGGCTGGGCGGATCAGGGCCCGCGATTGTCTGAGGCCGAAGGCCGAGTTCGAGCGGGACCCCGACCAGACCGAGCAACGCAGCGTGCCCGGAGCGCAGCGCAGGGACGACGACTTCGGCTCGCCTTTCTTTTGGGTACTTTTCTTTGGCGAAGCAAAGAAGAAGTACCTCGCCCGCCGGGGCGAACTCCCGGCCGGGGATGCCAGTGGCGCCAACAAGCACAAATAAGCTACAAGCCAAATCGACCGCCGGCGCACAAGATAACTGCGCAAACAGCTGCGATTTCAGTAGCAAATGAACCGGGCGACCAGAAGGCGTAGACAGCCTAAACCTGCACCACCAGCCCCGTGCGGGCGGCTTCCGCAATGGCTTCGGTCACCCGCAGGTTCTGCACACCGTCGCGGGCGCTGACCAGCGGGGCGGCTTTGCTTTCTATGACGTCGGCGAAGTGGTTCATTTGGTGCTTCAGCGGGTCGTCGCGCACCATGCCGATGGTGCCTACCTCAAACTCCTTCCACCACGAGCGGTCTTCCGGGCGGGGGTAAGTTTTGATGCGCATGGTGGGTACGGCCAGGCTGCCCTGGGTGCCGGCGATGTGGTAGCAGTCTTCGTCGGTGTAGGTGGTGTAGGCCTTGTTTTCCTGGCTGGTTTGCTCCCAGCTGCGGGCGCTGGCGGCGGTGTCGGACAGCATGAAGCTGCCCAGCACGCCGTTGGCAAAGCGCAGGTTGATGGCCACCGTGTCTTCCACCGCGAAGCCGCGCGTAGCGTTGCTGGAAAAGGCCTGTACGGCGCTGATGTCGCCGCACAGCATGCGCAGGTTGTGCACCTCGTGGATCAGGTTGATGAGGATGGGGCCACCGCCGGCCTGGGTGCGCCAGGGGCCGTTGGCAAAGTAGTCGTCGGGTTTGTAGAACTGTGCGCTACCGGTCACGCTCACCAGGCGGCCCAGTTGGCCGCTGTCCACCACCTGCTGGGCCTTGGCCATGATGGGGCTGTGGGCGCGGTGGTGGCCTATGAGCACCCGGGCCTGCGTGTCTTCCACCACTTTTTGCAGTTGCAGCCCTTCGGCCAGGGTGGTGGCAATGGGCTTTTCCAGCAGGATGGGCATGCCGGCGGCGATGCATTCCAGCGCCTGCGGCACGTGCAGGTGGTTGGGCGTGGCCAGCAGCACGCCGTCGGGCCGGGCCTGGGCCAGCAGATCGGCCAGCGAGGTGAACAGCGGCACGCCGGCTTGCGTGGCGATGGCGACTCCGCCGGGCGAAGGGTCCACGATGGCCGACAGCACGCAGCGCGGGCTGCGCGCTAGCACGGCGATATGGGCCATGCCGATCATGCCGGCGCCGGCCACTGCGATACGGAGCTTATGGGAAGAAGTCATGTTATTTCTAGTGCGGGAATGCGGCATGCTACTCACAACCCATCTATTTGTAATTAGCGTTGAAATTGATTCACAATTAACGAATGGTGAACAATCAATGGTGAACATGCAGTGGGAGTTGATCGACCTGCGTGTTTTTTGCTGCGTGGCGCGGCGCAGCAGCTTTAATGCGGCGGCGGTGGAGCTGGGCATTTCCCCAGCCTATGTGAGCAAACGCGTGGCCGGGCTGGAGCAAGCCCTGGGGCTGGCGCTGTTCCACCGCACCACGCGCCGGGTGTCCATTACCGACGAGGGTGAAACTGCGCTGCTGTGGGCGCGCAAGGTGCTGGACACGGCCGACAGCCTGAGCCAGGAGGTGGGCCGCACCCGGGTCACGCCTTCGGGCACGCTGCGCATCAGTACCAGCCTGCGCCTGGGCCGCAACCATGTGGGCCACATCCTGGCGCAACTCAAGCGCCTGTACCCGGCGCTGGACATCTGGCTGGAGCTGGTGGATCGCCGGGTCGACGTGCTGGGCGAGGGCTTTGACGTCGACATCCGCGTGGGCGACATCAGCGAACCCTATCTGGTGGCGCACCCTGTGGCCAACAGCGTGCGCGTACTGTGCGCTGCGCCCAGCTACCTGGCGCGGCGCGGCACGCCCAAGACCCTGGCCGACCTGGCCCAGCACGATTGCCTGCTGTTCCGCGACCGCGACCAGGCCTACGGTGTGTGGCGGCTGCAAGGCCCGCAGGGCGCAGAGTCGGTCAAGGTCACCAGCACCCTGGGGTCCAACCACAGCGATGCGGTGCACAACTGGGCCGTCGACGGGCATGGCATCGTGTTGCTCTCCAGCTGGGATGTGGCTAGCCGGCTGCGCGACGGCAGCATGCAGCGCGTGCTACCGGCCTACCACCAGCAAGCGAATGTGTGGGCGGTGACGGCGACGCGGTTGGGCAATTCAGCCAAGCTGAAGGTCTGCGTGGACTACCTGGTGCAGCAGCTGCAGCAGGGAGAGTTTGCGTTGGAGGTGTTTGGGGCTTGAGGCTGCTGCTCAATACAGCCGTATCGCCATGTCGAAGTACCAGGTGCGGCGGATTTCGATCACGTCGAACTCGCGGGCCAGGGCAGGTTGGAAGGCCTGGTAGTTCGCCTGGCCGTAGATGATGCGGCGAATTGCCTCGTCGATGGCCGGCACGCCGCTGGAGATGACAAAGCTTACCGACTCCACCGAGCCATCGCTTCGAACGGCCACCAGCACCAAGGGATCGGCATGGGGTTGCTTGACGACTTGGCGGACTGCTGCGTCATAGGTCATGTTGAGCTCGATTTTGCGGGTCCAGGCTTCTGCGTAGCGCACCATTTCCTCGTTGGCATCGCTGCGGCCGAAGATGCGGCCTCGGCGCGCGCTACTCCAGGACGATGGCAAGGAAGAGGATGCGCGTGCGGCATCTGCAGCCGCGCGCTTATCGGCTTCTTCGTTCAGCTGCCGTCCTATGGCCTTGAGTTTTTCTTCGCGTTGTTCGGCCGCCAGGCGTTTTGCCTCTTGCTTGGCGGTCTCGGCCTGCGCGGCTTCCTGGCGGGCTGCGTTCTGGCGGTCGGCTTCAGCCTTTGCTGAGTTAGCGGCGTTGGCCGCTTCCTGCTGGGCAGCTTCTTGGCGCGCCGCCGCCTGCTTCGCGGCTTCCTGCCGTTCTGCCTCTTGTTTAGCCTCTTGCTTAGCGGCTCCGGCCCTTGCCGCCTCTTGCTGCGCCGCTTGGCGTTCTGCCTCGCGTCGCGAGGCTTCTGCTTTGGCGGCCTCCTGGCGTGCAGTTTCCTGCTTGGCCGCTTTGGTACGTGCTGTCTCTTGTTTGGCTGCCTCGGTCCTTGCCGCCTCCTGGCGCGCGGCAGCTTGGCGTTCGGCCTCGGCGCGGGCGGTTTTGGCCGCTTCCTGCTGGGCGGCCTCTTGCTTTGCCGCGTCCAGGCGCTCGGTTTCCCGCCGTGCGGCTTCTACCTTGGCGGCCTCCAGGCGGGCCGCCTCTTGCTTGGCAGCCTCGGCCCGGGCGGCTTCTTGCCGGGCTGCGGCTTGGCGCTCGGCTTCCCGCCGCGCAGCTTCAACCTTGGCGGCTTCCAGGCGTTCGGCTTCAGCCTTGGCAGCGGCCTGGCGTTCTGCCTCCCGGCGCGCGGCTTCGATCCTGGCTGCCTCTTGGCGCGCGGCCGCCTGCTTGGCGGCTTCCATGCGCTCGGTTTCTTGCTTGGCTGCTTCGGCCCGCGCAGCCTCCAGGCGTGCAACTTCTTGGCGTGCAGCGGTTTGGCGTTCGGCTTCGGCGCGTGCCGCCTTGGCGGCATTTGCGGCCTCTTGTTGGGCTGCCTCTAGCCGTGCGGCGGCTTGTTTGGCTGCCTCCAGTCGTTCGGTTTCCTGCTTGGCGGCCTCGGTCCTGGCCGTTTCTAGTCGCGCAGTATCCTGGCGTGCGCTGGCCTGGCGCTCGGCCTCTTGGCGTTCACGCTCGTGCTTGGCAGCTTCGACTCGGGCGGTTTCCAAGCGCTCGGCTTCGGCGCGGGCGACGGTCAGGACCTGTTGTTGCGCCTCGGCCTGCCGTACGGCCTCGGCCTGTGCGGCTTCCTGGCGGCTGGTTTCTTGCCGTATCGTCTCCTGGCGCGTGGCTTCGGCCCGGGCCGTTTCCTGGCGGAGGGCGTCTTGGCGCAAGCTCTCTTGGCGTTCTGCTTCCTGCCTGGTCGTTTTGGCGCGCGCGGCCTGGGCTTCTTCCTGTTGTGTGGCGGCGAGGGCGGCGGCTTGTTGCGCAGCCTCCAGGCGTGCGACTTCTGCGCGGGCCGCCTCCAGGCGAGCCGTAGCCCGACGCTCGGCTTCCTTTTGCCGTACCTCCTGTCGAAGGGCCTCGGCTACCGCAGCGGCCTGGCGGGCAGCTTCTTGCCGGGCGAGCTGGGCGGCTTCCTGCTGCTTGGCTTTCAGGTGTTCCGCCTCTTGCTGCACCGTCTCTTGTGCGGGCGTAGGCAGCGCGATCCAAGTGGCGCCGTCGGGGGGTGTTGATGCTGTTTCGATTGTGTCTGTGGGCTCAGGGGGCGGTGTGGGCTGGTTATCCGTTCGTGGGCTTTCGGCTATGGCAGCACTGCGGGCGAGTGGTGCCACAGGTGTTGTACCTGCGGGCTCCGCGGTGCTGGCCCCGGTGTCCTGTGGAGGCTCTGTGCTAGAGGGCTCCGCCGGATCGAGCACGATGCGCAGTGCTGGTACCGCGCCGCGTCGTTCTTCCCAGGGGAAACCGAAACCCGGTAGTCCGTCTTCCTGGCCGTCGAAGGTCAAGCTGAGTAGCAGCGCATGGAACAGCAAGGAAATCAGCAGGCCCATGGGTAGCCGCGCGCGCGCATGCGTGCTGGGGCCTAGCCATTGCTCATCTATTGAAATAGGTGCTGCTTCTATTGACACGTGTTGATTGGCCCTACAGCTGTGCAAGGGCTGCCGGAGATATGCTGCAGCGGTGAATGTAGCCGGTGCAGCCGGCCCAAACACGATGTTGTGGAAACTTTGCTGGTGGGTATATCCAATGAGAGGCTATTCGGCCAAGCTTCATCCATGCTTCCACAGTTCGAAATAAATCACCAATCAAAATCATGACCTCAACCATAATGGGATGCGGTTAGAAATGTGATGGAGACAACGAAGGAGCCTGGACAAATGGGCATTCAAACCAGCATCCGCAGGGCGCAGTCCTGTGCTGTAGACGCGGTCGAGGCTGTGCGCGAATTTCATCAGGCCGTCGTCCAGGAAAACATTGCGCTCGTTGTTTTCTTTTGCTTTGGTACTTACGACTTGGAGGCGATTGCCGCAGAAATGCGGCGGCTGTTTGACGGGATTCAAGTCGTGGGGTGTACCACTGCGGGTGAAATTGGGCCCCAAGGCTACCGCGAGCGTAGCCTGAGCGGGGTGAGCTTTTCTGCCAGCGAATTCCATGCTGTCAGTGGTTGCATTGACCGCTTGCAGCAATTCACCAGTAGTACTGGATATTCCACTGTACAGACCTTGCTGCAAGCATTGGAAGCCCAGGCTCCACATGCGGACGCGAGCAACAGTTTTGCCTTTATGCTGATTGATGGTATGTCGGCACGTGAGGAGCTTGTGACCCATACATTGCAGAGGGCCCTGGGTGATATTGCGTTGGTTGGCGGTTCTACAGGCAATAACCTCAAATTCCGCAACACGCATGTTTATTTTCAGGGGCAGTTTTATTTGGACAGCTCGGTGTTGGTGTTGGTAAATACGCTGCTGCCGTTCAAGCTGTTCAAGACGCAGCACTTTGTCGCTACCGACGAAAGAATGGTGGTCACCGAGGCCGACCCCGCGCGTCGTTTGGTGATGGAGATCAACGGTTTGCCAGCGGCGCAGGAATATGCCCGCATGTTAGGGATTGATGCGAATGACCTAACTTCCGCCTGCTTTGCCGCCAACCCTGTGGTGGTGGTGATCAATGGAGCAAACTACGTGCGCTCCATCCAGAAAGCAAATCCCGATGGCAGTCTGACCTTCTTTTGCGCCATAGAAAGTGGCCTTGTGCTACGAACGGCGAAGGGCATAGATATTGAGGAAAACCTCAAGCAAGCCTTTGCGCGGGTACGCAGCCAAATCGGTCCACCGCAACTGGTTCTGGGTTTCGACTGCATATGGCGCAGACTGGAAATGTCACACGAACAGAAAGATCGCATCAACGAAGTCCTGGTGGACAACCATGTCATCGGCTTCAATACCTATGGTGAGCAATACCATGGTGTGCATGTCACCCAAACTTTTGTCGGTATTGCCATTGGCGCCAATGAGCATGGGAGCACCGATGCCTGACCAAGTGGCAACGCAGACGGGTTCTGGCGACGATGCCTTGAGGGGGGAAATTGCACGCCTGAACAAAATCATCCGTGCGTTGATGGACCGTGCGGAACGTAGTGCCAGCACGCTTGGCTCCGACTACGGCTTGTTTCAGAACACGGTCATGCTGGAGGAATTGGTGCATAGCCGGACGCAGGAACTGGAGCTTGCCTTACGCGAAAATGAGAAGATCAATCGCGCCCTGCGAGTGTCGGAGACACTATTTCGTGGTTTAGTGAACATGTCTTTGGTGGGCATTGTCATTGTCGAGGACGGAGTCATCAGCTATGCCAATGCCAAGTTCGCTGAAATTTTTGGCTATTCGGAAGACGAGGTTGTGGGATTGGCCCCCACGAACTTTGTGGTCGAACAAGACCGCCCTTTGGTTGCAGAAAACGTTCGGAAACGGCAGTGTGGAGAAGTTGACCGTGTTCACTACACATTCCGTGGCTTGCGCAAGGACGGCGTTGAAATAATTGTCGAAAACCATGGCAGCGGGATGGATGTTGGTGGGAAACGGCAGCTCATCAGCGTGCTCATGGACATCAGCGAACGAACCCGTGCTGAAAGCAATCTTCGGGCTTTGCAGGAGGAGTTACGCGAGCTGGCCATTCATGATCCTCTGACCGGTCTATATAACCGTCGCTACCTGGAGACAGCCTTGGAACGTGAACTTGTCGCGGCCCGGCGCCATGCGTATTCCGTCAGCGTGGTCATGGGAGACCTGGACCATTTCAAGCGTGTCAATGACCAGTATGGACATTTGGCGGGTGACGAGGTGCTGAGGATCTTCGGCAATTTGATGAAGCAACATGCTCGGGGTAGCGATATTTATTGTCGATACGGCGGGGAAGAGTTTTTGCTGGTCATGCCAAATACGGCGCAGGGTTCCGCAGTAGATAGAGCCGAGCAACTGCGCGGTGCGATGGCAGGTGCGCCAGTACCTTATGCCGATTCTCTGATTGAAGTCACTGCTTCATTTGGAGTCGCCACGTTTCCCCGCGATGGTGACAGCGGCGAAGCTTTAGTGGGTGCCGCTGACCGAGCGTTGTATGCGGCCAAGGCGGCCGGCCGCAATTGCGTCATGGTCGCGGACAAAGAGGATTAGCCAGCCCCCTCTCAAGGGTTGTTTTGTCTGTAGCCTGCCTAGGATCTTCAGAGTGGCGCTGCCAGGCTGGCGAGAGGTGCGTATTGTTGCTACGCAGCGGCCGTCCATTCGCCCAGAACGAATGGGTTATGTAGAGGCCGATTTAGCGCCCAAGCTCAGGCCACCCAACCCAGCAGATGGTGCATGGCCCACAGCAAGCTGCTGATGGTGAAAAACGAGCTGACGGTTGCCACCAGCAGGGCGGCGGCGGTGAAGCCTTCTAGCCCGTATTTCTGTGCGACCACCGGGTAGATGCTGAGCATGGGCATGGCGGCGAATAGCACGGCGGCGATGCGTAGCTCGGGCGCCACAACCAGCCCGGCGGGCAGCAGCCACAGCATGCTGAACACGGCCAAGGGGTGCAGCAGCAGCTTGCCGCAGGCCACCCAGGCCAGGTCGCGGCGCACACCGGCCAGCTTCAAACCGACCAGGCTGCCGCCGATAACGAACAGCGCCACCGGGCTGGAGGCGGTGGCCACGATTTGCACGGTTTGCGCCAGCACGGCCGGCAGTTGCAGGCCCAAAAGCGAGAAGCAAAAGCCGGCCAGTATGGCCAGCACCAAGGGGTTTCTCAGCAGGTTGCGTAGGCTGTTCAGCAAGGCGTGGTGCCAGCGCTGGGCGGCGTCCTGGCCTTCGTTGTCGGCCATGGCGAAGCACAGGGGTAGCACCAGCAGGTTCTCGACCAGCATGGTCAGGGCCAGGGCCACGCCTGCCGTGGGGCCCAGCAGCTGCAGCACGATGGGGTAGCCCACAAAGCCGCTGTTGGATGCGGCCATGCCCAGGCTTTGCATGGTGGCCAGCGGCATGCTTTGGCGGCGCAGCCGCAGCCCGACTAGCATGCCGATCAGCACTACGGTCAGTGAGCCGGCGGCGTAGGCCAGCAGGTAGGGGCCGTTGAGCACTTCGCCCAGCGGGCGCTTGGACAGGGCGTTGAAGATCAGCGCCGGCAGGCAGAAGTTGACGACGAAGCGGCCCAGCACCCGCATATCGGGCTTGTTGAACAGGCCAAAGCGCACAGAGAGGAAACCCGCTGCGATGATCAGGTAGATCGGCGTGGTGATGGCCAGGATTTGCAGCATGCTTGGTGTGATGTGGCGGTAGGGGACGTACGGGCCGGGTCTGTCAAAAAATAGACAGACCCAGCCTGTGCAAGGGCGTTCAGTACTTCAGCGTGGCGACTTCGCGCAGCACCTCGGCCGTGGTACTGGGCAGGCCGAAGAATTCCAGATAGGCCGGGATCTGCTCGAACAGCATGTCGGTGCCCACCTGCACCCGGCAGCCTCGTGCCTGGGCAGCGGCCAGGAAGGCGGTGGTTTCGGCCTTCATCACCACTTCGCCCACAAAGGCGGTGGGGGCGATACGGTCTACGTCCATGGGCAGCGGGTCGCCCTCGTTCATGCCCATGGGCGTGGCGTTGACCACCAGGTCGCAGCCGGCTGGGTCGTTGGAGCCGGTTTCCACCAGCAAGGCGGGGTAGTGCTGGCGCAGGCGGCTGGCCAGGCCTTCCATGGACGGTGTGTAGGCGTCGAACAGCTGCAGCGTGCTGACGCCGGCTGCCGCCAGCGAGGCCGCGATGGCCGAGCCCACGCCGCCGCACCCTACCACCAGGGCGCGGATGCCGGTCAGGTTCTGGCCCTTGCGCAGCACGCCGCGCACAAAGCCTTCACCGTCGAACATATCGCCGACCAGGCGGCCGTCTTCGGTGCGGCGCACGGCGTTGCAGGCGCCGGCGATCTGCGCCGTAGGCGAGACCTCGTCCAGCAGGCCGGCTGTGGTGACTTTGTGCGGCATGGTGATCAGCGCGCCGCGGATATTCTGCAGACTGAACACGGCACGCAGAAACGTGGGGTAGTCCTCGGTCTTGCAGCCCATGGGTACGACCACGGCGTCAATGCCGGCCTGGTCGAAATAGGGGTTGTAGATCATCGGCGCCTTGAAGGCGTGGGTGGGGAAGCCGATGTGGGCGATGAGCTCGGTTTTGCCGGAAATCATGGCGCGTCCTCAGGCCTTTTGTGCTGCCTGGGCAGCGGATACACCGGCACGTAGGCCCAGCAGATAGCTCTCGGCGCCAAAGCCGCAGATCTGGCCCTTGACGATTTCACCGAACACCGAGTGGTGGCGGAATTCCTCGCGGGCGTGGATGTTGGACATATGCACCTCGATGATGGGGCAGGGCAGGATGGCTAGCGCATCGCGGATGCCGTAGCTGTAGTGCGTCCAGGCGCCGGCGTTGATCAGTACCGCGTCCACCTTGTCGGCGTAGGCCTGGTGGATGCGCTCGCACATGGCGCCTTCGTGGTTGGTCTGGAAGTGCTCTACCGTGGCGCCCAACTCCTGGCCCAGGGTCACCAGGCTGGTGTTGATCTGGTCCAGCGTGGTGGTGCCGTATTGCTTGGGGTCGCGTTTGCCAAACATGTTCAGGTTGACGCCGTGGAGTACGAGGATGCGCATGGGAGTTCCTTGGGTTGAGGGGCCGGACGAGCGGAGGTGGATGCGGGTGTTGAACCCTGCATGTTATCGCTAGAATGACCAAAAATGTACTAAATGGTTCATTTTCAAAATAAAGGGTTTTCCCTTGGTTCTCTCCAAGCTCCCAGGCCAACCCCGCCACACACTGTCCGGTGAAGGAGATGACTTATGACTACAAGCCCCGCCAACCCGTTTGCCCAGCCCAAAGTGGACTGCCATGTGCATGTATTCGACCCGGCGCGCTTTCCCTTTCAGCCCGACACCGCCTACCGGCCGTCCGGCCAGGAGCTGGCCACGGCCGAGCAGTTGGACGCTGTGCTGGACGCGCACGGCGTGCAGCATGCGGTGCTGGTCGGTCCCAACTCCGGCTACGGCCTGGACAACCGTTGCCTGCTGGACGCGCTGGCCCGGGGCCAGGGACGCTATAAGGGCGTGGTGGTGGTGCGCAACGACGCCAGCCTGGGCGAGCTGCAAGACCTGCAGGCCCAGGGCGTGGTCGGCGTGGCCTTCAACCCGGCGTTGCTGGGGGTGGACTTCTACCAGGGCATAGGTCCCTTGCTGGAGCGCTTGCGCTCGCTCGGTCTGTGGGCCCAGGTGCAGGTGCAGCAGGACCAGCTGGTAGCGCTCAAGCCCATGCTGGTGGACAGCGGCGCGCGCCTACTGTTCGACCACTGCGGCCGGCCCAACCCGGCGGCGGGCGTGGGCCAGGCCGGATTTCAGGCCTTGCTGGGCCTAGCCGAAACGGGCCGCGCCTGCGTGAAGCTTTCCAGCCTGGTGAAAAGCTCGGGCCAGGCCTTTCCGCATGCGGACATGTGGCCGTTTGTGCAGGCGCTGCTGCAGGCCTATACGCCGCAGTTCCTGGTCTGGGCCTCGGACTGGCCGTTTCTGCGGGCCCCGGCGCGGGTGGACTACGGCCCCTTGTTGGCCCTGTTCGACAAGCTGGTGCCCGACGCGGCGGCGCGCCAGGCGCTGATGTGGGACACGCCCCGCCGCCTGTTCGGCTGGGACGCAAGCGCGGGTTAATTCGCGGCGGTGGGTGGCAGCCGCAAGGTGGCTTCCTCGTAGCCGCCTACAAAGTTGTCCGGGCCGTTGTCCAGGTTACGGTTTACCAGACGGCGCGCATACATGGGGTGGCGCATGCTGCGCACCTCGTGCTCCAGCGTGGCCAGCACCCGGCCGTTGTCCAGGTCAATGATGTCCTGGAAGCGGTACTGGCTCTGATCGCTTTCCTCCGTCACCAGGCCGCGCGCCAGTAGGCGGCGGTGCACCCCTGAAAAATCCGCCACGCTGACCTGCACATGGTGGCCGTCGTAGGGCGGCAGGGTGCGCGTGGTTTCGCGGAACACCAGGCTCTCGGCCAGACCGATGGGAATGCGCACAAAGTTGCCGTCCGCATCCGTGCCCAGCGTCGCCGGCGCGGCCAGCACCTCGGTGTAGAAGCGGGCAATGCCGGCCACCGTACCTGGTGCGCAGTCCACCTCCACATAGGGCATGCCCAGGCGCAGCGGGCCGAAGCGCGTCGGGTCCGGGGCGTGCACGCGGATGCGGTTGCCCCAGGGGCAGACCGTGTCCACCACATCGCCGTGCCGTTCAAAGCGGAACTGCGTGCCCTGCAGCAGCGGGGCCACGGCCTGCAGCCGCTGCACCAGGCTGTCCAGCTCCGGCAGCACCAGGCCGACTACGCCACGCAGCACCTCGGGCTTGCCCACCGGCAGATGGAACTGGCAGCTGCCTACGTTCATCCAGGCATTGCTGATGCCGGTGCGCTGGTAGGGGTCGCGGGTCAGGCCCAGGCCCATGGCGTAGAAGATGATGGCCTGCTGCTGGTTGGCCACGCGCACATTCACGTGGCCAAACTCGACGATATTGCCCACGTCTTCGGTGGCACGGTTGTAGGTAATGCTCATGGTGGGGCGCTTGGACGGAAGGACACACATTTTGGCAGTGTTTGCGTGCCGCCGTGTGGTCCGGGCTTTTATATGAAATGAGGCTCTGGCGTAGGTGCCAGCTACGCAAGAAGCTATGTTTTGTGTAGCGGTGGCTATGGCCTGGTGCTATGGATTCAGTAGCTGCTGGCGCAGGTATTTTCTGCGCCAGCGGCACTTTTCTTGTAAATGCTAAGGCCGTGGTCCGGCCTGCTGAAAGAAGCGTACGCGCTCGGCATCGGGTGGGTGGGACGCGAAGGCAATGCCCAGCCAGTTGTCTACATCGTCCTGGTCGGTTTCTTTGCCGTCGGCGCTTTTCTTCTGGTTGCGGGCGGCGGTCAGCTGGTCGAACAGGGTGACCATGCTGGCCGGCGGTATGCCTGCGGCTTGCAGCAAGCGGACGGCGGCAATGTCGGCCTCGTGCTCGGCGCTGCGCGAGTAGTGCGCCTGGCCCAGCAGGGCGGTGGTGCCCGCCAGCAGGCTGCTGAAGTCGCCCAGCAGCAGCGAGCCCACGGTGCCCAGGAGCGTGGTTTGCACCAGCATGCGCACGCCGTCGCGGTGCTGCAGATGGCCTAATTCGTGGCCCAGCACGGCGGTCAGCACATCGGTATCGCGGTTCACCAGATAGACCAGTTCGTCGGTCATGATGATGGTGCCGCCCGGCAGGGCCAGCGCGTTGGGGCCGATGCGGCTGGAGCGGAACACCAACTGCCATTCAGGCACATCCTCGGCCGGCAGATGGGCCACGGCCTGCGCAAATGCGGCTTGCACGCGCGCCTGCTCGGCCAGCGGCAATTGGCTGGGTCGCATCAGCTGCGTATCTATCGTGTGCAGCGTGACCTCGCCCAGGCCGATGTCCACACTGTGCGGTAGCACCAGCAGCGAAGCCTGCGCGGCCAGAGGTAGGCCCCAGACGTGCAGTGCGCCCAGCAACGCTAGTAGTGTGAGCAGGCTGGCGACTACGCCACGCCAGCTTTGCTGTAGGCGCACGGTCAGCGATTCGGTCAGGCCTTGTTGCCGGCTCCAGGCATCCCAGGCGGCGGAGTCGGCGCAGTGCAGTTCGCCGCCTTCGGCCAGTTGGGTGACGCGCATGCCGTGGCGGGTGCGCTCGGGCCAGCGCACGTCTGTCAGCGCAAGGCTGCGCTGGATGCCGTCGCCCTGGATGTGCAGCTTGCCATCGCCCACCAGCAACGTGACCGGGTGGGCGCGGGCGTGGATACCGTCAAAGTAGTCTGCCTGCATATGGCTACAGCCCGATGTCTATGCCCAGAAAGTCGCCCGCTGCATCGCCCACCGCCGCGCTGCCGCTGCCGACGCGCTGGCCCACCAGGGTGTCCGGCTCAATGCGGCTGGTGATGCTGGCGGCCTGCAGCCGCATGCGGGTCATGGCCACGGCCGCAAACGGCCAGTAAAACCCGAGGGTGATCAGCACCAGCAGCCAATTCTTCAGCGTGAGCCAGAACATGGGCTTGAAGCGTAGATCGCTGTGAAACTGCAGGTCGTTATTGCCGGTGTGGTTCCACACCAGGTTTTGCGAGCGGGCGACGGCATAGGGTTTGATGGCGATCAAGAGGCCTAGCATCACCAGTAAAGGTAACAGGCCTAACAAGGCAGCCTGGAGCGGGCCTTTGTTGAAGTGTGGCTTGGTGGCGAAGAACACCGCCACGCCGACCAATGGCAGTGCTAAGGCCGCCAGCATGCCCCAGCCAAACATCTTGCCGCCCAGCTTGTAGAAAGCACCAGCGGCAGCGCTGAAACGGGTTTGCAGTTGGGCCAGAGCGTAGTGCGCGTGCTGGTACTGCTTGAATTTCCAGAACGACCACGGGAACATCAGCAAGGTCAGCAGAGCCAGTCCCAACATGCTGAAACCTATCCATAAAGGTGGTTTATCGGAGTCTACTTCCGGCGCAAACACCGTCAAACCCAGGATCAATATGGTGGGTACATACAGCGGCAGCACAGCCCGGTAGGCATCTGGCATGTTCCCTTTGAACTGAAAGCGCAGGCCGCGCCAGCTGGTATTGGCCAGGCGGAACTGCAGCGAAGCCCGCAGCAGCGCGGGCATGACGGCCGCCAGCAGCAGCAGGGCTACCAGCCCGGCCACTTGCGAGAAGCGGCCAGCCACCGAATACAGGCCAAACAACACGGCCACGAGCAGTGTGCCCTTGAGCATCTTCTTGGGGTTGCCATGGAAGTCCAGCGCAGCACCGTCTACCAGGGTGTTGCCATAGAAGTAGCGCAGGCGGCGCACCTTGGCCCAGGGGTAGTACAGGCCCAGCGTGACCAGGGTGAGCAGCAGGTTGACGATCCAGATGCGCAGGTATTCGCTGCCGGAGCCGGTGAAGGCGATGCGCAGTTGGCGTGGTTCGGGCGCTGGCGGCAATGTGGAGTGGGGATCGAAGGACGGTTCGATGGTTGAGGTCATGGAGGATGCTTACGTTTGGATACGTTCAATGTAGCGTCGAAATGCCCACCCTTTACATTTCATTCATACAAATGAATGAGGTTCCAGCGCAGTAGCTGCCTGCGTAAGCTGCTATCAAAATTGGGTGGGTAGGCCTGCCGAAACTGGTTGGGCTAGACCAGGCTGATCAGGTCTGTATCGCCCACGTCCACACCTTGCTGCGACAGCAGGGTGGTGATCTGGCCACGGTGGTGGGTCTGGTGGTTGAAAAAATGCGTCAGGGCCTGCCACATCGGGTGTTGGCGCTGGGTGCCCGATGTGTTGCTGTAGCGCATGGTCCAGCCGGCCATGTCGGGCGGCGCGCTGGCCAGCCAGGCCTCGATGGCTGCGTCCAGCACCTCGCGCCGGGCCTGAAGCGTGGCCCAGTCGTCGTACAGCGGCTGGTTCAGCCGGTAGCCGGGCGGCAGGTGGATGGCGCCGCTCAGTGCGGGCCAAGCGGTGGCGTGGTCGGCGCCGCATTGCACAAAGCGCTGCAGCCAGACCTGGTCGCCCACCAGCACGTGGTTCAGCGTGCGGTGGATGGAGCCAAAGAATGCACCACTGTCTTGCTTGCGTGTGGCATCGCCCAGGCCGCCGCAGCAGGCGTACAGGCGTTGGTTGAACCAGCGGTTGTAGCGCGCCAAAAATCGGTAGTTGTCCATCATGCTGTTGTCCATGGAGGCATGGTGCCACACGCGGGGGGGTGTTTTCAACGCCAGTAGATGGCCGTCGGCCGGGTCTGCGCATGGGTCTGGCAGGCCGCGCCTATGCGGTGCTGGGCATCATCCGGGGTGGCTGGGGCGGCGGTTTGGAGGGACATGGGGCTAGTGTGGTGTTGCGCGCTATCTGGAACATTTAAAGCCGCGTCTTTTTACCCATGATGTCGTTGCAAATCAGCGCCATAGCGGAGCTATGGCTGTGGTTTGCGCCTAATCCTGGTCAAAAATCCATCGACTTTATTCATTCCATCAAGCACGCAACACCATACTAGGACTCTCGTGCAATCGGTGCGGCGCGCCACAATCGTCGCCAGTCCCTGTCCGTTCCCTTCTGGAGTTGTATGCCGACCACCCCGCACAGTTCCACACTTGGTGCCCCGCCTTTGCATATTCTGCTCACTGGTGGCACCGGCTTTCTTGGCCAGGCGCTGTGCCGAGCGCTGCTGCTGCAAGGCCATAGGCTCACACTGTGGGTACGCAGTGCCGAAAAGGCCGAGGCGCTGTTTGGCACGGCGGTGCGCCATGTGACCAGGCTGGCCGACGTGGCGCCGGACGATATGCCGGATGTGCTGCTGAACTTCTCGGGCGAGCCCATATTGGGCCCGCGCTGGTCGCCGCAGCGCAAGCAGCAGCTGCATGCCAGCCGCAGCGGTGTGACCCAGGCCCTGGTGGATTGGGTCGCGGCCTCGGCGCGCAAGCCGCGCCTGCTGCTGAGTGCTTCGGCCATTGGCTACTACGGCATACAGGCGCCGGGCGACGCGGCCGCGCTGGGCGAAGATGCGCCGCCTCAGCCTATCTTCATGTCCGAGCTATGCCAGCGCTGGGAGCACGCGGCCCAGGGCATGGCCACCCATGGTGTGGCCGTGGCCTGTGTGCGGCTGGGCGTGGTACTGGGCCTGAAGGGGGCACTGCCCGAGATGCTGCGCCCATTCCGCTTGGGGGTTGGCACGCGCATGGGCCGGGGTGACCAGGTACTGACCTGGGTGCATCTGGACGACGTGGTGGTTGGCGTGCTGCATCTGTTGGCCCAGCTCCACCAGTCGCCCCATACTCCCTACAGGCCGCCCAGCGGGGCCTACAACCTGACCGCACCTTACCCGGTGAGCCAGCAGGAATTCACCGACACCGTCTGCCGTGTATTGCACCGCCCGCTGGCGCTGCCCGTGCCTGCCGCGTTGTTGCAGCTGATGCTGGGCGAGCAAGCCAGTCTGTTGACCGAAGGCCAGCGTGTGGTGCCGCGGCGCCTGCTCGCAGACGGCTACCATTTCCGGTTTGAGCGCCTGGAAGCGGCGCTGCAAGATCTGGAACGCAAAAGAAAGATGTAAGCGAGATATATGGCGACTTTGGACAATGCACCCCCCGTACTCAACGACCCCGTGGATCAACTGCTGCAGATGCTGCGCGTGCCGGGGCCGCGCCGCCGCATCGTCGGTCTGGTGGGGCTGCCGGGCTCGGGCAAAAGTACCTTGGCCGACAAGCTGGTGGCGGCGGTGAATGCCGAGGCCGGTGCTGGCGCTGCAGTGGTCTTGGGCATGGATGGATTCCATCTGAGCCGGGCGGCCCTGGCGCGCATGCCCGACCCGGATGCGGCTCTGGCACGGCGTGGCTCACCCTGGACCTTTGACCCGGCCGGCCTGGCCGACCGCTTGCGCGCCGTGCTTAACGCGGCTGACGATGCATCCCCTGTGCCCTGGCCCGGTTTCGAGCACAGCGTGGGCGACCCGGTGGAAGGCGCGGTGCAGATAGGCCCGGCTGTACGCCTGGTGTTGGTGGAAGGCCTGTACCTGCTGCACCGCGACCATGGCTGGAACCTGGACGGTCTGCTGGATACCTGCTGGTACCTGGATGTGCCCATGGATGTGGCCCTGCAGCGACTGGTGGCGCGCCACCAGGCAGCCTGGGGTTTCAGCGTGGCCCAGGCGCAGCACCGGGTGGCGCAGAACGACCAGTTGAACGCCGAGATCGTGCTGCAGACCCGCGCGCGGGCCGACGCGCTGGTGGCCTAACTAAAGCCAGGCTCAGGCCCGGCGGCGCACCACGACCAGCCCGACCAAGCCTAGGCCGATCAGGGCCAGCGAGCCGGGCTCTGGTAGCTCGACCGCCATCTGGTAGGGGCCGAAACCGGCCAGCGCAGCCGTGTCGTTGGGGCTGACGCCAAACGCCGCGCTGTAAGAAGATTCACCAGCCACGCCGAGTCCGGACAGGTCGGACGAATACGACCACTGCACCGCATTCGGATCGGCTGCCGCAATCTCGATCCAGTAGGTGGTGTTGGCCGCCAGGCTGTAGCCGGATGCCAGCGAGAAGCGGTAGGACTCAAACCCGCTGGATGAGATGCCGGCGCTGGACAGGCTGCCAAAAGTTGCCAGCAGGCTGCCCGGCGCACCGCTGTTGCTGGACAGCAGGCTGACCTGCAGATTGGAGCTCAGGTCCGGGCCCAGGTTCATCAACAGCGCCTGGATGCTGTTCAGCGTGCCGCCATAGGTGCCGGTGCTGAACGAGTTGGCCAGCGGGCCGGTGCCGTACACCGCGTCAGAGCCGCTTTGTACGGCGTCAATGTTGTTGTAGACCACGCTGGCTTGTGCGGGCACGGCCATGGCGATGCACAGGCAGGTGCCAGCCGACAGGGCCGCCTGGCGGAAAGACATTTTCAATTTGGAAAACATGGAGGTTCCTGACATCAAGAGGGTTTGGGGGCTCAGAGCAGCGGGTCGCTAACGCCGTGCTTGCCGGTTTCCACATGGCCGGCGCATTGGCAGACAAAGCTGGCGTCGGTGCTGGCCGTCACCACCAGGTCGTACCAGCGCGCGCTGGTTTGCAGCGTCCAGTCCGAGCGGAAGCTTGCGCCGGGGGCTACCGTCTGGTGCGAGGCGTTGTTCATGTATTTGTCAGTCACAGTGACGCTGGTGGGCGCGGTGCCGATATTGGTCACCACCAGCGAAATGCCGCCGGCGACGGTGTCGTACACGGTCTGTACGGTCAGCTTGGCTGCCGATGCGCCTGTGCTGCCCGCGAATTTGCGGAGGAAGCCATTCGGGCCGTACACCGACAGGTCGTAGGCGCTGGTGCCCGCGGCGGGCGTCCAGGTGTCGGCCAGGCTCTTGCCAGCTTCCACCGTATAGCTCCAGGGGCCGGTGCTGCCGCCGGCCACGGTGCCGTTGGCGGTGCGCACATGGAACCAGGCGCCGGCACTGCCGGTGTTGCTGAAGCTGATGCCGAAGCTCTGGCCCGCCGCATTCGCCACGCCCAGGGCCTGCAGCTGGTAGGGCAGGGCACGGGCCAGGCGGGCGCCGGGCTCTTGCGCCGGCATGGTTTGGTTGGCGGGTGGCGTGACGGCCAGGTTGGGGTAGGTCTTGCCGCTGGTGACGTCGGAGGCGGGTGGCACATAGGCGGCGGTGCTGGGCAGGCGCGAGGCGGTGGCGCTGGCGATCGAGAAGTCCAGCGTCGAGCTCAGGTCGCCGCAGACGGTACGGCGCCAGGGCGAGATATTCGGCTCCATCACGCCAAAGCGTTTTTCGATGAATTGCACGATGGAGGTGTGGTCGAACACCTGGGAGTTGACCCAGCCGCCCTTGCTCCAGGGCGACACCACCAGCATGGGGACCCGTGCGCCCAGGCCGTAGGGGCCGGCGGGGTAGCTGGCCGTGCCGTTGCCGGGGTAGATTTCATTCACGGTGCTGACGGTGGATTTGCCCTGCGCGGCCGTCATGGGCGGGGTGGGCGGCACTACGTGGTCGAAGAAGCCGTCGTTCTCGTCGTAGCAGATGATCAGCACGGTGCTGGCCCAGACGGCGGGGTTGGCGGTCAGCGCGGCCAGCACATTGTTCACGTACCAGGCGCCGTAGTTGGTGGGCCAGTTGGGGTGCTCGGTATAGGCCTCGGGTGCGGCAATCCAGGACACCTGGGGCAGGGTGTTGTTCAGAACATCGCTGCGCAACTGGTCGAACAGGCCTCCGTTGTTGAAGGCGCCGTTGTTGTAGATGTTGGTGCCGCTGCGGGCGCGGTCATACAGGGGCTGGCCGGGTGTGGAGTTCTGGTACTGGGTGAAGTACAGCAGCGAGTTGTCACCATAGTTGCCAATGTAGGGCTGGCCCGTCCAGCCCCAGTAGCCTTCGGCGGTGAGGCCCACGCCGATGTCCTGGTAGATCTTCCAGCTGACGCCGGCGTTTTGCAGGCGCTCGGGGTAGGTGCGCCAGTTGTAGCCGGCTTCGGCATTGGTGACCACCGGGCCGTAGGGCGGCACGCCATTGCCATTGCTGGCCAGGGCCACGTTGCCGGGGGTGTTGCCGGTGGCGTTGCCGTCGGGCGTCTGTGTGCCGTTCTGGCCGGCCCAGCCTGTCCACAGGTAGTAGCGGTTCGGGTCGGTGGATGCCATGATCGAGCAGTGGTAGGAGTCGCACACGGTGAAGGCATCGGCCAGCGAGAAGTAGTAGGGGATGTCCGAGCGCTGCAGGTAGCTCATGGTCTTGCTGGTCTTGTTCGGAATCCACTTGTCGTAGAGGCCGTTGTTCCAGGCGCCGTGGGCGTCTTTCCAGGAGTGCGCCAGGTCGGCCAGAAACGCCATACCCAGGTCGGCGCCTGCGGGGCGGAAGGGCAGCAGCGTGGCTGGGGTTTGCGTCACGCCCGCCGAATTCACATTAGGCTGTTGGAACACCGAGTTGCCAGAGCCGTAGAGGCGCACGGCGCGCGGGTCGTTGAAGCCGCGCACGCCACGCAGCGTGCCGAAGTAGTGGTCGAAAGAGCGGTTTTCCTGCATCAGCACGACGATGTGCTGCACGTCCTGGATGGTGCCGGTGACCGCGTTGGCGGGAATCGCCAGGGCCTGCTTGATGGCATCAGGGAAGACGGTGGACAGGCCGACGCCGGCCGCACCTCGCAACAGGGAACGACGGTCTATGGAAGTCATGGGGATATCCTTCTTTGAGGGGCCTGGTGGAACGTTTGCCAAGCGAGAAGCATCTTCCGCCGCAGGTGTGACATCTGCATGTCAGCCTTCGCCTCAGGGGCCGGATTCACCGCTCTTTTCACCCGCGTGTCTGTATGATGGTTCGCATGCTGCACCTTGCTTGCACCGACCCGATCGCGCAACAGCTGCTGATGGCGTATGCCGATTCGCCATTGCTGGTTGCGCTATTGGATGCGGACGACCAGTTGCGCTTTGCGAACCCCGCATTCCGCAGCGCCTATGGCCTGGATGACGGCGAGCTGCTCAGCTGGTCCGCGCTGATGCGCCGTAACCATGCGCAGCGCAAGGGCGCTTACATAGAGACCCACGACATCGAAACCTGGTTGGCCACCATCCGTTCACGCCGTGGCAAGCTGCCGTTTCGTGCCTTCGAGGCCGATCTGTGCGATGGCCGCTGGATCTGGATGACCGAGACCTTGCGCGCCGATGGCTGGATGCTGTGTGTAGCGTCCGACATCACCGTGCTGAAAAGCGGCGAGCGCAGCATGCGCCAGCAGCGCGATGTGGCCTTGCGTGCCGCGCAGACAGACGGGATGACCGGCATCAGTAACCGCGCGCACATCATGGATCTGCTGCGTGACTCCATCGACGAGCGGCAGCACCGCGCTGCGCCGTGCGGCGTGGTATTGCTGGACCTGGACCATTTCAAGCGCGTCAACGACAGTTATGGCCACCCGGCGGGCGATGCCGTGCTGAAGGACTTTGCCCATACGGTGCAGCGCTCGTTGCGGCGCGACGATGGTTTTGGCCGTTTGGGGGGTGAGGAGTTTCTGCTGCTGTTTCGCGGCATGTCACCCAAGAACCTGGGCAGCGTGGTGTCGGTTTTGTTGAATGTGGTGCGCCAGCGCCATCCGCTGCCAGCGCACCCGGAATTTGGCTACACCTGCTCGGCCGGCATGACCGAGCTGCGACTGGGCGACGATGTGCGCAGTGTCTACAAGCGCGTTGATGAAGCCCTATACCAGGCCAAGGGTGCCGGCCGGGATCGTAGCATGTGGGCTATTTAGGTTGCTATTTAATTGATAGCTTCTGGCGCAGATAGAATCTGCGCTGGAGCCATTTTTTATTCATAACATGGGTGCGCGGTTCGCACCGTTTGCAGCCACCCCCAATGAAGTATTTCTGCGCATGAGCCTCGCCGTCTGCACCATGGTGCTGGGCACCACCAGCGGGGCCGGTAAAAGCTGGCTGACCACCGCGCTGTGCCGCTACTACGCCCGCCAGGGGCTGAAGGTCGCACCCTTCAAAGCGCAGAACATGAGCAATAACGCGCGTGTTGTTGCACAGGGGGAAATTGGTAGCGCCCAGTACTTCCAGGCGCTGGCGGCCAGAATTCAGCCCGATGTGCGGATGAACCCGCTGCTGCTCAAGCCCGAGCGGGATACCCACAGCCAGGTCGTACTGCTGGGCCAGGTCAGCCCTGAGTTGAGCGGCCTGGACTGGCGCAGCCGCAGCGCCAAGGTCTGGCCGGTGGTGGCCCAGGCGCTGGATGCATTGCGCGCCGAAAACGATGTGGTGGTGATCGAGGGTGCAGGCTCTCCTGCCGAAATCAACCTGTACGACAGCGACATCGTCAATATGCGGGTGGCCCGCCATGCGGATGCGCGCTGCCTGCTAGTCACAGACATCGACCGTGGCGGTGCCTTTGCCCATTTGTATGGCACCTGGGCCCTGCTGCCCGAGGCGGACCGCAAGCTGCTGCGCGGTTTTGTGCTGAACAAGTTCCGCGGCGATGCGCGGCTGCTGGCGCCGGGGCCACAGCAGTTGCAGGCTTTGACCGGCGTGCCGCTGGTGGCCACGCTGCCCATGTGGTGGCAGCACGGCCTGCCCGAGGAAGATGGTGTGTTTGATGACCGCAGCCGCAGCAATGGCACGGTGACGCGCACCATCGCCGTCGTGGCCTATCCGCGCATCAGCAACCTGGACGAATTCCAGCCCTTGAAGAACGTGCCCGGCGTACGCCTGGTGTGGGCCCGCAGCCCGGCTGAGCTGGCAGGTGCCGACTGGGTCATCTTGCCCGGCTCCAAGCACACCAGTGGCGACCTGGCCTGGCTGCGCCAGCAAGGGCTGGACTCGGCGGTGGCGGCCCATGCCGCGCGGGGTGGGGCCGTGCTAGGCATTTGCGGCGGACTGCAGATGCTGGGCGAGGCCTTGATAGACACCCACGGCATAGACGGCAATGCGCCCGGCCTGGGTCTGCTGCCTTTGGTCACGCAGTTTGAAGAGCGCAAGACGGTGCAGCACCGGCAGAGCCGCTTTGCAGAACGTATGGCTGGCCCCTGGGCCGCCTTGGCCGGGGTGCCCGTGGCAGGCTATGAAATCCACCACGGACAAACGCTGCAGCACAGCGCCATGGCCCAGGCCGGCGATATCGCCCACGCCGTGCTGCCCGACGGCCTGGGTTGGCAGAACGCCGCCGGCAATGTGTTGGGCTTGTATCTGCATGGCATGCTGGAGGACCCGGCGGTGCTGCGGACCCTGTTTGGTGCCAGCGTGCCCACGCTGGACGCGGTGTTTGACGGTCTTGCCGACTATTTGGAGCCACATTTCGAGCCGGGTTTTCTACAATCGCTGGTCGCCAAGCCCTGATTACACTGAGATATGCAATTTCAGCATCTTGGCCCATATGTTTGGGCCCATATACAGGCGTGGCGTGATGCGTCTCTGTCTCCCGAGCTGGTGGCGGCTTACCGCGGACGCCAGTTCCGGGCCGTACTGCGGCGCATTCCCTTCAGCAGCGTGGGCAATATTTCCACCGCCGTGGCGCTGCTCCTGGCCTATTGGCACCAGGCCGACCACGCAACGTTGCTGGGCTGGGCCGCGCTGGTGATTTTGCTAGGGACGTCCAATCTGCTGCTGTGGTGGCGCCACCAGTCGGTGCCGGAAGCGACGGTCGTGTCCATGGCCAAAGGCTGGTGGTTTGCCATCGGCATCGCCGCCGCGGCTGTGCTTTTCGCCTGGATCATCTGGTATTTGTTTGACCTGGGCGATGCTGACGGGCGGCTGTTACTGGTGGGCACCGTGACCTCCTTTATTGGTACCGGTAGCTGGATGTTTGCCTACCTGCCCTGGGTGGCCATGGCTTGGACGCTGATTTTGTGTGTAGGCACTGGCCTGGCTTTCGCCGGGCGGCCCGAACCTGCATACAGCTATATGACAGGCCTGCTGATTCTTTACGGCTTTGTGATGGCCGCCACTATCCTTGTCACCTGGCGCATGTTCCGCGACGGCCTGAAGGCTGAAACTGAAATCGAACGGCAAAAACAGTTGGTAGGTTTGCTGTTGAACGACTTCGAGGAAAACGCCAGCGATTGGCTGTGGGAAACAGACTCCAATGGCCGACTGCGCCATGTGTCCGTGCGCCTGGCCGCCGCCATGGGTGTGGCGCCTGCTCTGCTGCATGGGCGCAACCTGGTCGAGATGTTGTCGACCCAGTTTCCTCAACTGCGTGACGAAGAGCAGGCTATGTTTTTGCACTTGCAGGCTTGCATGGCCCAGGACACGCCTTTCCGTCAAGTGGTGGTGCCCGTATTGGTCGGAGAGCAACTGCAGTGGTGGTCCCTGACCGCCAAGCCTTTGCTGGGTCCTACGGGGCTGCTGCAGGGCTGGCGCGGTGTGGGCTCGGACATCACAGCAGCTCGTTTGCGTGAGATGGAAATGGTGCGCCTAGCCCACCAGGATGCGCTGACGGGCTTGGCCAACCGCCTGCAGTTTGGCAATGCGCTGGAGGCTTATTTTTCCCCTCAGGGCTGTCGGGCTGCCTGTACCTTGTTGTTGTTCGACTTGGACAACTTCAAAACCGTGAATGACTCTCTGGGCCATGCCGTGGGTGATCAGCTGTTGCAGGAGGTGGCCAGGCGCCTGAAGGCCGAGGTCGGGCCACGCGAGCTACTGGCGCGCCTGGGTGGTGACGAGTTTGCGCTGATCGTACCGGGCCTGCTGCCGCGCGCGCAAGCCCAGGCCTATGGTGAAAGGCTGCAGGCTGCGTTGGGCCAGGCGTGGTCGGTGAACAGCCACCGCATCGAGGTGCGTGCCAGCATCGGCATAGGGTTTTCGCCGCAGGATGCGCACAGTGCGGAGCAGCTGCTGAAGGTTTGCGACATGGCTTTGTATGCGGCCAAAGCGGCCGGCCGCCACACCCTGTGCTTCTTTGAGCCGGCCATGGATGCGCGTGCACAGCAGAAGCTGAATATTTTGAGTGATCTGGGCAACGGCCTGGAGCGTGGCGAGTTTGTGCTGCATTACCAGCCACAGATCGATCTATTGAGCGGCACTCTGGTGGGGTTTGAGGCCCTGGTGCGCTGGCACCATCCCCAGCGGGGACTGGTGTCGCCGCTGGAGTTCATTCCGGCAGCGGAGGAGAGCGGCTTGATCGTGCCCCTGGGTACCTGGGTGTTGCGCCAGGCCTGCGTGGATGCTATGCATTGGCCGCACCCACTGCGGGTGGCGGTGAATTTGTCGGCTGTACAGCTGGCGAATGCCGATGTGCTGTCCATGGTGGACGAGGCTTTGCTATACAGCGGCTTGCCCGGCAATCGGTTGGAGCTGGAGATCACCGAGTCCACCTTGATGCAGGACAGCCAGACTGCGCAGGCCATTTTGCATAACTTCCGGCGCAAGGGTATACGTATCGCACTGGACGATTTTGGAACCGGGTATTCCTCGCTGTCTTATCTGCGCAGTTTCCCTCTGGACAAGCTGAAGATTGACCGCTCGTTTGTCAGTATTCTGGATGCGGCCGAGAGCGATGCCAGCGCGGTGGCCATTGTGCAGACCATCATTGCACTGGCCCAGGCTTTGGCACTTGAAACCACGGCGGAAGGCGTAGAGACTCCGGCCCAGCGCAGCATTCTGGAGCGCATAGGCTGTAGCCAAGGCCAGGGCTATCTTTTTGCCAAACCCATGGGGGCCGAGCAGGTGGGGTCTTTCGTCACCCTGTGGGCGACGAACAAGCCGTTTGCCTTCGTTATTTGAGGCTGCCCGACAAGAACTGCTGCAGCCGCTCGCTTTTGGGTTGGCCCAGCACCTCGCGCGGCACGCCTTGCTCTTCGATCTGGCCCTTGTGCAGAAAGATCAGGTGGTTGGCCACCTCGCGGGCAAAGCCCATCTCGTGCGTCACCACCACCATGGTGCGGCCTTCCAGCGCCAGCTTCTGCATCACCTTCAGCACCTCGGACACCAGCTCCGGGTCCAGCGCGCTGGTGGGTTCGTCGAACAGCATCACTTCGGGCTCAATCGCCAGGGAGCGCGCAATCGCCACCCGCTGCTGCTGGCCGCCACTCATGTGCGCCGGGTAGCTGTCTTCCTTGTTCTGCAGGTCCACCAGCTTCAGGTACTTGCGGGCGCGCTCAATGGCTTCATCCTTGGGCACACCCAGCACATGCACCGGCGCTTCGATGATGTTCTGCAGCACTGTCATATGCGCCCACAGGTTGAAATGCTGGAACACCATGGCAAGCCGGGTGCGCATGCGCTGCAGCTGCTTGGCTTCAGAAGCCACCAGCTCACCGTGCTTGTCGGCCACCAGCTTCAGCTCCTCACCGGCGACGATGATGCGGCCCGCATTGGGCTTCTCCAGCAGGTTCATGCAGCGCAGAAAGGTGCTCTTGCCGGAGCCGGAGCTGCCGATGATGCTGATCACATCGCCGGCGCGGGCTTCCAGTGAGACGCCTTTGAGCACTTCGTTGGAGCCGAACTTCTTGTGGATGTCTATGGCCTGGAGTTTCAGGGGTTGGGTGGTCATAAGCGGTATTCAGAAAAATTAGGCACCCAGCAGATTGCCGGTACGGAAGGGGACAGCACCTGCAATATTGGCCAGGTCGTCGCCCGGCGTGGCGTAGCGCTCGTTGGTACGTGCATACATGACGCCAGGTACCTCGGCGCGTAGGGCGTGCACGGTGTTGCCAATAGGGTCTATGACTTCGCACACCAGGTCGCCCAGCGCCAAGCGGTCGCCAGGCTTGGCTGCAAACACCAGTACGCCGGGCACGGGTGATTTGATGAACTGGGCACCGGCCAGCGGTGTGGCCGCGCAGGCCAGAGCGGGCAGGGCAGGCTTGGTGCCGCCAATCACATCCAGATACTGCAGATACGCAAAGATGGCATCGGCATCGGCCTGGGCCCAGGCGTGGCCAACCTCGGCTTCACCGCGCAGCTCTACCGTAGTGCTGCAGCAAGCTTGCGGAATCGGATAGGCATTGCCCAGCTTGTCGGCCAGTTGCCACCACAGCCCGGACATGCACTCGTCAAAAGACAGGCCGCCAGAGTTCTTGGCCAATAGAACGGCCTGGGTGCCTAGCAGGCGGGCCAGCGGCTCCAAGGTGGGCCAGCAAGGCACCTCGGCGTACATGTGCATGATGGCTTCGCAGTCGCAGTGCAGGTCCAGCACCACATCGGCATCAAAGGCCATGCTGGTCAGAATTTTGCGCTGGCTTGCAAGCTCGGTTTCGGGTACCCAGTTTTGCAGATACTGGCCGGCAGCCTGGCGTATGGCGCGTACATTGTGCGCGGCATCGGAGCCGAGCTTGTCTTGTACCAGCGGCAATACGGCAGCGCAGAAGTCGGGGTAGTGGCGGTTGAAATTTTCCGAGGTATTCAGCTCGAAGCGGCCCATGGGCTTGTGGTCCAGCCGTTGGGCCAGTCCCATGGGGTTGGCCACCGGTACCAGAATGATCTCGCCCCGGATCTGGCCTTGCGCTTCGGCCTGCTCTAGCAAGCGGCGCAAGTGGTAGGCCGCCAGCATGCCGGGCAGCTCCTCGGCATGCAGGCTGGCCTGGATATACACCTTGGGCCGGGCTCCCGGCGTGCCAAAGTGGAAGCTCGTCAGGGTTTTCTGGCTACCCAGGCTTTGGGTGCGCAGGAGGTGGTCTTGGCGTTGCATCAGTGTCTACGGGGTGCCAGATAGGCCAGAAACTTGCGTTCAGCCGCGCGGAAAGCCGCAATCAGTGCAAAGGTACCGACCAGGTACAGCGCCGCAGCAAACAGATAGGCCTCGAACGGCAGGTAAAAGTCGGAATAGATGCG
>NZ_JBWKQM010000019.1:0-85473 GCF_059418745.1 Rhodoferax sp. GW821-FHT07F03 | reverse complement strand
GTTCCTTGTTTGCCAGGCCATGTACTTCTCCTCGCGCATCTCGCGCTGGAAAAGTGTTACCCATGTCCTCGCACACCTGTTACCTAGGTACCCGGTCCATACACGCGGCCAAAAGAAAGGCACCAAAGAAAAGGCCGCCCCACTGTCTGCGTCCTTCGCTGGCGCTACGGAAACCTGCGGTGCTCGCTGAAAGGGGGGGCCCGCTCGAACTCGGCCTGCGGCCTCAAACAATCGCGGGCCCTGATCCACTTGCAGCTCCGCTCCTCGGCGCATACAGAGGGGACCCAGCAAGCGGACAGCCAAAGACCCAGCCCGGCACAGCCGGGCTGCACCGGGCTCGCGCCCTAGGCGCGATGTGGCGCTGCGCGCCACCGATCCCCGGGGTCCCCCTCTGTATGCGCCGAGGAGCGCAGCTTTGGGCGGATCAGGGCTGGCGTTGTCTGAGCCGCAGGCGAGTTTAGCCAGACCCCGACCAAAGCGAGCACCGCAGGTTCCCGTAGCGCCAGCGGAGGGCGCAGACAGTGGGGGCGCCTTTCTTTTGGTGACTTTTCTTTTGCGCAAAAGAAAAGTTACTGCGCCGCCGGGCGCACATCCCGGCCAGCGGTCTCTGCGACACGACCAGACTCAAAACAGACAACAATCGCAAGGCAAGATGCAAGGTGTTGCCCAGCTATAGTGCGGTACTCCCCCGTGTTGAAGCGAAAAAATGCGGTGCTAGGCCCGATCTTCTCTCTATAGAAATCTATGAATCCCTTGCGATGCGCTTGCTTAGTAGCAGAACGAGATGACACTCTATTGCTTGTTCGTGTTCGTCAGAACGAACACTGGTATCTTCCTGGCGGCAAAATTGAGAAGGATGAATTGCCCGAAGAAGCTCTACAACGAGAGCTAGCAGAGGAGCTGGGAATCTCAATCGATCATGAGTCTATCCATTACCTCTACACCGTAGTCGGCCCAGCTTATGGGCAAGCAGGTGAAGTTGAGCTCGTTTGTTTCGCAGCCAAGTGGAAAAATGAACCGCTCCCGCACGGCGAGATCAGCGAAGTAAAGTGGCTACATTGGCAAGACCACGAGAAGTTCGCACCAGCTGTTCAAATTCTTTGCGCAGAATTCCTGCGCAGCTCCCGACCTAAAGACTAACCCTCACTCATACCACCACCAGCCCCCCCGCCCCCGTCAAAAACGCCGTCTGCACTTCCGCCCCCGGATACAGTGCCATCAACGCCTCGCGATAAGTCTCCAGCTGCTGCACCAACAGCGGATCGCGTTGCGGCTGGGCTTTGGATTTGTGGTCTAGCACCCACCAGGCGCCGGTGTCTTTACGGCGCACCAGGCGGTCCAGGCGCAGGGTTTTGCCCTGGTAAGTCAAGGCCACCTCGTTGCCGCTCCAGTCGATGACATCGGCATCCCAGGCCCAGGCGCCCTCGCCTGCGCGGATGGCGGCGGCCATGGTGACTGCCTTCTGGGTCTGGTCTGGGCTCAGGCCGAACTCACGGGCTACCGCCTGCTGCTGGGCGGCGTCCAGCACACCCCACTCCAGCAGACGGTGCATGGCCTTGCCGATGCGTGACTCCAACACGTCCGGTTCGGCCTCGGCCCGTGGCGGTGTGGCCGACAAACCAATGTCTGGCAGCACCAGCACCTCGAAAGCCGCATCCACGGCCGGCGCGGTGGATGCCGCCACCCTGTCTGCCTGCAACTGCACCGGCTCGGCCAGGGGCTGCAGACGCTGCCACCAGGATCCATCCACCGCGTTGCGCGGCTGCACCGAGGACAGCACCAGTTGCTGGCGCGCGCGCGTCATGGCCACGTACAGGCCGTTCAGCTCTTCGCGCCGGCGCGCGGCCTGCTCTATGGCCAGCACATCAACCACGCAAGCGGGGGGGTGCGACTCGCTGGCCAGGAACACCAGGCGCACCGGGGCAGCAGCCTCGCCGGGCCAGTCCACCAGCACGCCCATGGTTTCGGCCTTGCTGGGCGGGGAATCGGTATCGAGCAGCAGCACCAGCGCGGCCTCCAGGCCCTTGGCGCCGTGCACAGTCAGCAGGCGCACGGCATCCGGCAGGCTGGTGACCGGGGCCTTCACGCCGCCGGCCTTGAGTGCGCGCACCAGCGCATACGGCGTGGCAAAACGGCCTTCATTCAGCTGCAGGGCGGTGCCCAGAACAGCACGCAGATTGGCCTGCACCGATCCGCGCAGGGCAGCGGGCGCGGCGGCGGCGAAGCGGGCCAGCACGTCGCCGTCGGCATAGATGGCGTCCAGCGCATCGTGCGGCGGCAAGCTGTCCAGCCACTGCTTCCATCGCAACAAATAGGGCGCTAGCGCAGATAGCGCCTGCGGTAGTAGCTCTGAATTATGTAGCAAGGTCCACCAGCTGCTGTCGTCCTGGCGCTCGGCATCGGCTCGGGCGGCGCGCTGCAAAGTGGCCAGCTGCACCAGGTCGGCGTCTGTCACGCTGAACAGCGGCGACTTGAGCGCCTGGGCCAGCGACAGGTCGTGGTGGGTGGACACCAGCGCGTCCAGCAGCGCGGCGATGTCCTGCACCTCGGGGGCGTCGGCCAGGTCGGCTTTCTCGGGCTGCTGGGTGGGGATGTGCAGGCTGCGCAGCGCGTCGCGCATGGTGGCCAGGCGGTCGCGTTTGCGGGCCAGCACCATCACCTCGCGGGGCGGCAGGCCGTCGGCCAGCTGCTGCGCCAGCCAGTGGGCTGCCTGGCGGCATTCCAGCGTGCGCAGGGTGTCCTCGGGTTCTTCGCGCGGTGTGCCCAGGCTGTCGCGCCAACCGCCCTCGCCCGCTGCCGCCGTGCTGGCATTCGCGTCGCGCGGGATGGCCGGCAGGCAGCGCAGCGCGCCCTGGGCGATGGATTCGGTGGTGTGGTCGCGAAAGCCGTCGTAAGCGCCAGCGGCCTGGGCTGCAGACATGACGCTATTGACCGCCGCCATCACCGGCGGTGCGTTGCGGCGGGTGTGGTCGCAGCTGAGCAGGTCGCCGCCCAGGCCATCGACCACAAAGGCCTGCGCGGCGCGGAACACCTGGGGCTCGGCGCGGCGAAAGCGGTAAATGCTCTGCTTGGGGTCGCCCACGATGAACACGCTGGGCGCATTGCCGCCCGAGCCCGCATAGCCGCTGAGCCAGGCGTGCAGGGCCTGCCACTGCAGAGGGCTGGTGTCCTGGAATTCGTCAATCAGCAGGTGTTTGACCTTGGCGTCCAGCCGCTCCTGCACCCAGCCGCTCAGCACCGGGTCGGACAGCATCACCGAGGCCGCACGCTCCACATCGTTCATGTCCACCCAGCCGCGCTCGAACTTGAGTGCGGACAGCTCGGCCACCATCAGCCGGGTGAGCCGCGCCATGCGCTGCTGGTGGCCCCAGGCGGCGTGCTGCAGCCGGGCCTGGGCCACTTGCAGCGCCACTTCTTGCGCCGCACGGATGGTGGCGATGCCGACGATCTTCTCGCCAAACTTGCGCGCCGAGCCGGTGGCCGTCAGCAGCGCGGCGGCCACGCCTTCAGCATCCATGGCGGTGATGGCACGCTCCAGCTCGCCGCCCTTGGCGGAGAAGGTCGGCGCGCTGGCCTTGCCCAGGCAGCTGGCCGCGTCTTGCAGCAGCGGGCGCTGGGTCCACAAATAATCTTCCGGTGCATCCAGCCCGGCAAACGCCGGAAACTGCTCGCCAAACGGCGGCACCGACGCATCCACCACGCCGTGTGCATCGGCCAACGCGAACTCGACGCGCTTGCCCAGTGCCGAAGCCAACGCCTTTTGCGCCTGGAAGCGGCCATGCTCGGCCACCAGGGCCTCGAAGTCGGCGCGCGCAGCGGGGCTATCGACCACCGTGGCGTAAAAGCGCGGCCAGACCTCGCGCACGGCCTCGGTATCGTCTTCCAGCAGCGAATAGTTGGCGGGCAGGCCCAGGTCCTGCAGCACGGCCAGCGGCGCGGTGCGCAGCAGAGCCGCAAACCAGCTGTGGAAGGTGCGTATCTGCACCGGCCGGGCGGCGGCCAGCAGCTGGGGGTAGAGCTGCTTCAGGGCCGCCGCCTGGACTTGCAGTTGCGCAGCGGGCACGCCCCGGGCCTGCAACTCGGAGGCCAGTTTTTCCGGGCTGGCCTGGGCGAATTCGACCAGCCAGTCGTTCAGCCGCTGGCGCATTTCACCGGCGGCTTTTTTGGTGAAGGTAATGGCCAGAATTTCATGCGCGGCCACGCCATGGCCATGAGCCTCGGCGTTGTGGGCCAGACTGCCCTCCAGCAGCGCCCGCAGAATGCGCGACACCAGCATCCAGGTCTTGCCCGCGCCCGCGCAGGCCTCTACCGCGATGCTGCGCCGCGGGTCGCAGGCCATGGCGTAGAAGGCCGCCCGCTCTACCGGCCGGCCGTTGTGCTCGTAGGCAGCTTGCGTCATCTACGTCAATCCTTTTTACCCAATGCGCCAGCGGCCAGCAGGCTCAGCAGCACAAACGGCAGGCACATGCCAAACGCCCAACGCACGCCCCAGTGCTCAGCCACCTGGCCCAGCAGTGGCGGCCCCAGCAGGAACACCACAAAGGAAATCTGCGCCAGTGCCGCCACGTTCACCGCCGCAGGCCGATCCACGCGCTGCGCCGCGGCCGACATGGCCAGCGGGAAGATGCCGCTGGTGCCCACGCCCATCAGGCCCAGGCCCAGCAAGGCCCAGGCCGGCCCGGGTGCCAGCACCACCAGCAAGGCGCCCACGCCCAACACGGATAGCAGGCCGCGCGCCACGCCCACCGGGCTGTAGCGGTCCACCAGGCCATCGGCAAAAAAGCGCATCAGGCCCTGGGTGCACGCCCCGGTGGCCACCGCCAGGCCGCACAGCATGGGCGAGGCGGCAAATACGTCGCGCATATAGATGGCCGACCAGTCGGCACCCGCACCTTCCAGCAGCATGGCCGACAACGTGACGCACACCAGGGCCATGATGGCCAGCGTGGGCCGGGCAAAGTGCGGTGGCGCATCACCGGCCGCCACTTCGCGCAGCGGCGCGGGGCTGAAGCGGCCCAGCAGCAGCACGACCGCAAGCAGCACAACCGGCACCATGCCCATCAAATGCAGCTGCGGGCTGATGCCCAGCTGGGATACGCCCGCGCCCATCAGGCCGGCGGCAAAAAAGCCAAAGCTCCAAAAGCCATGGGCGCGGTTCATGATGCGTCGGCCCAGTTGGTGCTCCACCCGGTCGGCCTCCACATTCACCACGATCTCCACCATGCCTATGCACAGGCCCGCAGGCACCAGGCAGAAGTACAACACCAGCGGCCCACTGGCCCAGGATGCGATGGCAAAGAACACCGCCACCAGCGGCGTCAGCACCAGCAACGCACGGCGGTAGCCCATGCGCTCCAGCAGCGGGCCGGCAAAGCTCAGCGACACCAGTGTGCCGGTAGCCGTGCCTATCAGCGCCAGGCCCAGGGCCCCTTCGCCCACGCCCATGCCGCGCTGGATCTCGCCCAGCCGGGGGAAGATGCTGCCCAGGCTGAAGGCATACAGAAAGAAGGCGGCAAACACCCGTATCTGCGGCGCCAGGGCCAGGCCCCAGCGCTGGCCCATGCTGGGCGAGCGCTGCAAGCCCGAGCGCGCAACCGCGATGGGGTCCGCATCAGCCATGCGCAGGCTCCAGCCAGCCCAGGGCTTGCAGGTCACGTTCGCACTGGGCGGCGTCCAGGAACTGGATGGCCTGCCAGCCACGGGCGCGCGCGGTCTGCACGTTGTGGGCGTTGTCGTCCACAAAGACCGTGTGCTCCGGCGTCAGGCCGAATTCGGACTCGGCCTTGGCGTAGATGGCGTGTTCGGGTTTCACCAGGCCCACCAGGCCGGAAAAAATGCCGTCGTCGAAGTAATGGAAGAACTCGCGCTCCTGCAACAGGCGCTCGCTGTAGGGTGTGGGCATGTTCGACAAATACACCAGCCGGTGGCCCCGGGCCTGCAGGCGCGGCAGCAGGGCTGCGGTGTCCAGCTTGGTGTGCAGGTGGTCGGGAATGGCGTGGATGAAGTCCAGCAGGTCATCGGCATCCACCCCGGTCTGGGCGGCCAACTGCACAGCCAGGTCATCCGGCTCGACGCGGCCCCGGTCGAACTCGGCCCAGGTAGAGCCCGGGTGCAGGCCCTGAAAGATGCGCTCGCACAGCTGCTGTGCGGCTTCAGGCGTGGGGGCATGCTGGGGCAACATGGTGGCGACAAGGTCTACAGGCTGCCAGTGCAGGAGCACGGCGCCCAGGTCGAAGACAACGGTTTTGTACATGAGGATGGTTTCCAGTGAGAGGGTGCCTAGGCGAGATCGCGATGGATGCCCGGCAATGCCAGAAGGGTAAGCCATTTTGGCCATCCACTTCTCGTGGCAAGGTGCACAGCCGGCTTGCCAAGGCCCGGTATAAGATGAGTTTTATACGGCATTGCCAGGCTCCATGGTGACAGATCGTAGTGGGCCAAATGGCGAATGACTATCGCTCATTTTTAAGAAATACATGAATTAATCTCATGCCAAAAGACCCGGATCCAATGTGAGCAACGCCCGCCGCCTCCCTTCCATGAACATGCTGCGGGCGTTTGAAGCCACCGCACGCTGTGAGAGCGTGACCCTGGCCGCGCAGGAGCTACACGTCACGCAAAGCGCCGTCAGCCACCAGATCAAGGCGCTAGAGGCCTGGCTGGGCGTGGCGCTGGTACAGCGCAACGGGCGCCGCCTGGGCTTGACGGCCGAAGGCGCCGCCTATCTGCCCAGCCTGAGCAGCGCCTTCGACCTGATGGCCCAGGCCACCGGACGCATAGAGCGGCGGGGGCGGCGTAACACGTTGACAGTGAACTCCATGGCCACGCTGTCAGCGCAGTGGCTGATCCCTCGGCTTGCCAGCTTCTGCGCCGAGGTGCCCGATGTGGACGTACAACTGTCCACCACCGCCAGCGCCTTCGACTTTGACCCGGCGGCCTACGATGTGTCCATACGCTGCATGTACGACATCGAACGCGCCGAGCTGCTGCGCAAGGACAAATGGCAAGGCGTACAGATCGAGGCGTTTTTGCCCGAGTCGCTAACGCCGCTGTGCAGCCCGCAGCTGGTATCTGGCAAGCTGGCGATCCGCAAACCCGCCGATCTGCGCAAGCACACATTGCTGCTGAGCCGCTCGACCCCGATGTTCTGGCAGGACTGGCTGGCGGCGGCAGGCGAACCCGAGTTGCAGGCCGCGAATATGGTCACCTTCGACCACACCCATCTGGCGGTACAGGCCGCCATCCAGGGTATGGGTGTGGCGCTGGGCAACCCGCACCAGCTGCGCGATGTGCTGGACAACGGCCTGCTGGTGCGCCCCTTCCCGCAGCTGGAAATCGACCTGAAGAACGTCTACTGGATACGCCCGCCCCACGCGGCGCAGAACCCGCAGGCCGTGGCGTTTTGCGAGTGGTTGAAGCGATCTGGAAGCAGCTAGCTACCCCACCAATCTTTGCGGCACAGGCCGCGTGCGGCGCAGAATTCGCAGACCATACCCTCGCCCAGCGCGGCCAGCACCGCGCCATCGGCAATGCGCTGCATGTCGTCCAGAATGCCGTGCACCAAGGCGTCGCGCGCTTCCACCACCTCAGTCTGCTCGAACAGTTTGCTGCCGTCCTTCTCGCCCACATTGAGGTAAGCGGCACGCAGGGTGTCGTGGGGCAGCAAAGCGGCGTAGAAGGCCAGTTGCGTGTCTTCAAAAGGCTGCTGGATACGCTTCTGGGTGGCTATGGCGTTTTCGGTCTTGTAGTCGATCACCAGCGCGGTGTGGCTGCCGTCGGCCCGCACCTGGTCGATACGGTCTATGGTGCCTATCAGGGTCAGCGGGCCCAGGGGCTGCTCCAGCGCGCTTTCGGCCTGCTCGAACACACCGCCACTGGCCTCATGCTCGACCAGCCAGTCCAGGTAGCCGTCGCGCACCCGCGGCCAGGCCGAGGCGAAGGGCAGGAACTCGCCCTGCTCCAGGTGCATGTCGCGCGTCACCGCCTCTGCCGCTACGTTAATCATAGCTACCCGCGCAGATAAATCCTGCGCTGGAGCCACTTTTAGCTCTTCATGGAAAGTCTTGAGCACCGCGTGCAGCCAGGTGCCGAAGTCGCGCTTGTTCACCTCGCCGGTCAGCTCTTGCGACTCTTGCAAACCCAGCTGGCGCAGGCCGAAGAAGCGGTAGGGGCATCGCCGCAAATCCTCGTAAGCGCTAGCCGACAGGCGCAGCACCGGCAAATCCTGGCCCACCGGCAACGGCGGCAGGCTGGGCTGAGACTGTAAGCTGCGCGGAATGCGTGGCTCGGCGGCTGCTTCGTCCAAGCCATCCACGCGCAAGGCCTGCACCAGCGGGCTGGCCAGCAAGTCTTCCCCAGATGCATCGCTGTGCCGCCACAGCACATCGGTATACGGGGTTTGCAGGGCATTCGCCCAGGAGGCGCGGGTCGCGGCCTCCAATGCGGCGCGCGAGGGCAGGCCCAGGGCTTCACGCTGAGCCACAGTCCAGGCACCGGGTGGCTCAGGTGACACCGCCAGCCGCACCTCGTCACAGCCCGGCAGCACCAGGGCAGCAAACGGGCGCGCCAGCAACTGGCTCAGCGGCAGCACCACCACCTGCTCGTCCAATGGGTGCGTAGGTACAAAGGTGGCCGCCTCCAGCGTATCGCCCACCCAGGTGCTGAACTCGGCCTGGCGCATGCGGCGGGCCGCCTGCGGCAGTTGCAGCAGCTCTTGTTCGGCCCCCTCCTGCAAGCGCAGTGCCGACAGCAAACTATTCCCCGCCACATCGGCCACCAAGGCCGGCCATTGGCCGCTGGCCTGCAGCAGCGCGCGCAAAGCCGCCAGCCATTGCACCAGGGGGCGCGCCGCTTGCAGGTTGGCGCGCAATTCGTTGGCCAGGCGCACCGCATCGGATACCGCAGGCTGGCGCGGCGTGGCCTCGGGGCTCCAGGATGACCAGCTTTGCGCGGCGGCTTTACGCAGCGCGCGCTCCAGGCCTTGCACCACGCGGGGCCGGAACGCAGGGGCGTTCTTGAGCCAGTCCAGTACCGCGTCGCTGCTGGCGTCCCAGCGGGCCGCGCGCAGCGTGACCACCACCTCGGCCGCGGCGCGGGTAGTGGACAGCTTCCAGCCGGTTTCGTCGCGTATGCGTACGTTCTGTGTGGCCAGCATGGCGCGGATGCGGCGCGTCAACAGCCGGTCCGTTGCCACCAGGGCCACTGGTGCCCGGCCGGCCTCGATATGCCGCAAGACACAGGCGGCACCGCGCTGGGCCTCGTCCTCGGAATCAGTGCAGGGATGCAGCGCGGGCATGGACGGCGGAGGCGGATCGGGGCGCAGCAAACGGGTCACCTTGCTGCCCCAGGCCTGGCATAGGGCCTCGACCAAGGGCTCGGACTGGAAGCCGTCAAGCATGATCACGCAGTCCAGGCCATCCGGCACGGCGGCGTTCCACAACGCGTCGGTGGCATAGCTGGACGCGGCCACCCACTCCAGTGCAATCCGCGCCACCAGGCTCTCCAGGGCCAGCACCGAGGCCTCCATACCCAGAGACACGGCAGTACGGGCCTGGGCGGCCCATTCCGCGCGCTGCTGCGGTGCCACGGCGGCGGCCAACGGCGCCAGTTGGTGGGCCGCCTCGACCAACCAGGCCGACAAGGCCTCGGCCTGGGAGCCCAGGCCGGCACTATCCAGCAAGGCCGGCGCCTGCAGCATGTCCATGGCGGTATCAAAGCGCAGGTCGTGCGCGCCCTGCGGCACGCCGCCCAGGCTGCGCGCCCAATTCAAGGTCGTTTCAAAACGCGGCGTAAAGCCCGCTGGCTGGGCCTGGGCCCAGAAGCGCTGTGCCAGGGGCATCAGCTGCGCATAAGGCAGCAACACCACGGTGCGCGATGGATGGGCCTGGCGCTGCGCCATGGCCTGCCGCATTTGGTCCAGCAAGCCGGTTGCCGGGGCAAACCATAGCGGGTCGTGGAGTGGTGGCATGGATAAGGCTGTGGTGAGGGGGAGAAATGGATTTTCGCTATGGATGCAATAGCACCGCACAGCGCGTCCACACAGGACGAGGGGGCTTGCTTTCTGTCACAATGCCGCAACTTCAGTCGTATCGGCACTCAGTTTAAGGAACCCCCATGGCCAGCGAACTCATCAAACACATCTCGGACGCCACTTTCGAAGCAGACGTTCTGAAATCCAACACCCCCGTCCTGGTGGACTACTGGGCTGAATGGTGCGGTCCTTGCAAGATGATTGCACCGATTCTCGACGAAGTTGCCACCGGTTACCAAGGCAAGCTGCAGATCACCAAGATGAACGTGGACGAGAACCGTGACATCCCCGCGAAGTTCGGCATCCGCGGCATTCCTACCCTGATGATTTTCAAGGGCGGCGAGCTGGCAGCCACCAAGGTTGGCGCCATGAGCAAAGCCCAACTGACCGCATTTATCGACCAACAGCTGGCTTGATAGCGTATTCCCTGAAGCCACCCCTGCGGTGGCTTCGTTTTTTCCTGTCATAATTCGCCCATTCACCCGATTGCCATCCCGCAAGACGGTTCGAGTTCCCGGTTTGTGAGGCCCTTCTAGCCTCCTCAAAACCTCCCCCCCTTTTTTCCTCAAGAACTCCTCACAGGAGTCCATCCATGCACTTAAACGAACTCAAGGCACTGCACGTGTCTGAAGTCCTCAAGCAAGCCGAAGAACTTGAAATTGAGAACACCGGCCGTATGCGCAAGCAGGAGCTGATGTTTGCCATCATCAAAAAGCGCGCCCGCACCGGCGAGCAGATCATTGCCGATGGCGTGCTGGAAATCCTGCCTGACGGCTTCGGCTTTCTGCGCAGCCCAGATACCAGCTACACCGCATCGACCGACGACATCTACATCAGCCCCAGCCAGGTGCGTCGCTTCAATCTGCACACCGGCGACATGATCGAAGGTGAAGTGCGCACGCCCAAGGACGGCGAACGCTACTTCGCGCTGAACAAGCTCGACAAGGTCAACGGTGGCGGCCCCGAAGAAAACAAGCACAAGGTCATGTTCGAGAACTTGACCCCGCTGTTCCCCAAAGAGCAGATGAAGCTGGAACGCGACATCAAGGGTGACGAAAACATCACCGGCCGCATCATCGACATCGTGGCGCCCATCGGCAAAGGCCAGCGCGCCCTGCTGGTCGCCCCACCCAAGAGCGGCAAGACGGTGATGATGCAGCACATGGCCCACGCCATTGCCGCCAACTATCCGAACAGCCACATGATGGTCTTGCTGGTGGATGAGCGCCCCGAAGAAGTGACCGAAATGCAGCGCTCGGTGAAGGGCGAAGTCATCGCCTCCACCTTCGACGAACCCGCTGCACGCCACGTGCACGTGGCCGAAATGGTGATCGAACGCGCCAAGCGCCTGGTCGAGCTGAAAAAAGACGTGGTGATCCTGCTGGACTCGATCACCCGCCTGGCCCGCGCCTACAACAACGTCGTACCCTCCTCTGGCAAGGTGCTGACCGGCGGTGTCGATTCCAATGCGCTGCAGCGCCCCAAGCGCTTCCTGGGCGCGGCCCGCAATGTGGAAGAAGGCGGCTCGCTGACCATCATTGCCACCGCGCTGGTCGATACCGGCAGCCGCATGGACGAAGTGATCTTTGAAGAATTCAAGGGCACCGGCAACTGCGAAATCCACCTGGACCGCCGTTTGTACGAAAAGCGCGTGTTCCCGTCTATCCAGCTGAACCGCAGCGGTACCCGCCGTGAAGAATTGCTGCTGTCGCCCGAAATCCTGCAAAAGAGCCGCATCCTGCGCCAGTTCATGTACAACATGGACGAGATCGAGTCCATGGAACTGATGCTGAAGAACATGAAATCCACCAAGAACAATGTCGAATTCTTCGACATGATGCGTCGCGGTGGATAACAGATCCTCAAAATATGTGATAATCGAAGGCTAATCGCGAAAAGTACCGGGCTTTTGAATTGGGCAAACAGATTGCCCAAGGCACCGGGCGGCTAACGCAATTGAAAAGGAAGAGCTATGAAAGAAGGCATTCACCCCAATTACCGTGAAGTGTGTTTCCTGGACTTGTCCAACAACTTCAAGTTTGTGACCCGTTCTTGCGTTAACGCCAAGGAAATGATCACGATGGAAGACGGCCGCGAACTGCCGCTGTACAAGCTGGATACCTCCAGCGAATCCCATCCTTTCTACACCGGTACGCAAAAGTCCGTGGACAACATGGGTGGCCGCGTGGAGCGCTTCCGCAACCGCTTCGGCAAGACCACTGCTGCGACCAAAGCCGCAGAATAAGTTCTTCCACATCCGCATCTGCGGAAAAAGAAGGGCAGCCCGGTTTATCCGCGCTGCCCTTTTGTTTTATTGGCCGTAAGATTCCTGCCTTGTGAACCATCCAACTCCTGCCATCGTGGCACAAAGTGCCGTACGCCGCCTGCCACGCGTGGCCTTATGGCTCTTGTGCCTAGCCTATACCCTGCCGGGTTTCCTGGGCCGCGAACCCTGGCGCAACAACGATATGGAGACCTTCGGCTATATCGCCGAATTGGCCAAGGGTGCCAGCAGCTGGCTGCATCCACAACTGCTGGGCCAGGCAACGCAAACCGAAGCCTTGTTGCCCTACTGGCTAGGTGCCTGGGCAGTGCACTGGAGCCCGACGGCAGTAGCCATTGATTTCGCAGCCCGCATCCCTTTTATTCTGCTGCTGGGCATGACGCTGGCCACCACCTGGTACGCGGTCTACTACCTGGCTCGCAGCCCCCGCGCACAACCTGTGGCATTCGCCTTTGGCGGAGAAGCCAAACCGACCGACTACGCGCGCGCTATGGCCGATGGCGGCCTGCTGGCCATGATTGCCTGCCTGGGGCTGGCCCAGCTATCGCACGAAACCACACCCGCCTTGGCGCAACTGGCGTTCACCAGCCTGGCTTTTTTTGCCATGTCTGCTCTGCCCTACCGTACCTGGGTTCCCGCCGCCGGCATCGCTATTGGATTGGCGGGCTTGGCACTTTCCGGCGCTCCGGCAATGGCGGTATTTCTAGGCCTGGGCGGGGCATTGGTGTGCTTTCTGGACCGCCATGACCAGCCCGACCGGTCCGAACTGGACATACCTCATAGCGCGCAGCGCAGCGTAGCGTGGTCCATCGCCATCATCCTGCTGACGACCGCCGTGGCTGCATTGGCATGGCGACTGGACCTGTGGCGCTGGCGCATCGATTTGCCAGAAACCAACGGAGCCAACATCCGGGGCATTCTGCGGCTGCTGCTGTGGTTTACCTGGCCCGTCTGGCCCCTGGCCATATGGACACTGTGGCGCTGGCGCAAACAGCTGACCAGTGGCAACTTTGGTCGCCACCTGGCGCTACCGCTGTGGTTTGTGGCCGTGGCTCTGGGCACCACGCTGAGCACCAACTTTGCCGATCGATCCCTGTTGCTGGCGTTGCCGGCCATGGCAACGCTGGCAGCATTCGCGCTGCCCACTCTGAGCCGCACCGTTTCAGCACTGGTGGATTGGTTCACATTGCTGTTCTTCACCATCTTCGCACTCACCATCTGGGTAATATGGTTTGCGGCACAAACCGGCATACCGCAGCAACCGGCCGCCAACCTGGCACGCCTGGTGCCAGGCTTTATTCCGTATTTCAGCTGGCCCACCTTTTTGCCTGCGCTGCTGGCCTCCCTGGTATGGGTCTGGCTGGTGCAATGGCGGGTGGGTCGCCACCGCTCTGCAATCTGGAAAAGCCTGGTACTGCCCGCCGGCGGCACGGCCCTGTGCTGGTTGCTGCTGATGACACTGGGCCTGCCTGCTGTGGACTATGCCCGCAGCTATGTACCCATGGTGCGCAGCGTCAGCCAGGAAATCCGGGCCCAGTCGCAGCAAGCCGGCGAGTCGGGATGTGTGGCGTTTGACAACCTAAACCGTGGCCAAATTGCGGCCTTCCAATACCACGGCCAGCTCAAGCTGAAGCCGATTGCCGATGGCGCGCAATGCGACTGGCTGCTGGTCGATGCCACCACGGCACGCCCGCCGCGCGGCTCGCTGGATCTGAGTCCATGGTCGCTGCGCCTGAATGTGCGTCGCCGCGACGACAACGGCGAAAACATCCGCCTGTACCAGCGCAAGGATATGCGCAAAAACTATTGATAGTTTAGGCCTCTAGCGCAGATATCACGTGCGCTGGCAGCTATACATTAAATAGCAAGGAGACTACTTGGCGTAAGCCGGCTGCTGATCCACACGCAGCCGGTTGGCCGGGAATACGATCGCAAATCGAGAGCCCTGGCCCAGGCTACTCTCCACCTGCAGCTCAGCGCCATGGCGCTGCACTACGTGCTTCACGATCGCCAAGCCCAGACCAGTGCCCCCGGTTTCACGGGAACGGCTAGGGTCTACCCGATAAAACCGCTCGGTCAGGCGCGGCAAATGCTCAGGCGCAATGCCTGGTCCGGTGTCCTTGACGGAAAACTCGGCACGCCCATCCGGCAGCTGCGCCCAGCGCACCTCAATGCGGCCACCAGGCGGCGTATAGCGCACAGCATTGCTCACCAGATTGGACATGGCACTGAGCAATTCACTATGGGCGCCCGCCAGCGCACCGTCGGGCATGGGGCCAAAACGCAGGGAATGCGACTTGGCATGCCCTGCGGTCACCATGCCCGACAAAGCTTCGGCCTCCCGGGCACAGTGGGCCATCAAATCACGCACCGGTATCCAGTCATTGCTGCTGGGTGCAGGCCCGCCTTCTATGGTGGACAGGGTGAGCAAGTCACTCACCAGGGTTTGCATGCGGTCCGCCTGCTGGGCCATGAAGCCCAGGTAGCGCTCGCGTTGCTCCTCATCCAGCGGCACGCTTTGCATGGTTTCCACGAAGCCGGACATGACCGTCAGCGGCGTGCGTATCTCGTGCGACACATTGGCCACAAAATCACGTCGCATGGCCTCAGCCTGCTCCAGCGCCGTGATGTCACGCGAGAGTAGCAAACGCCGCCCCTCGCCATACGGATGCAGGTGCACGGACAAACGGACGGGCCGCGTCACGCTGCCACCACGGCCTATCATCACAACGCCTGCCGCCGGGTCTGGCGCGGCTGCATACGTGGCAAATGCAGGGTCGCGTACCAGGTTGCCAATCAGTTGCTGCAGGTCACGCGACACGTCGAAACCGAAATGCGTGGCCGCGATCTGGTTGCACCACTCTATGCGCCCTTCGGCATCCAGCAGCACCACGCCATTGGGCGATGCCTGGATGGCGGCCAGGAACTCCTGCAGGCGCCGGTCCGAATCCTGCATTTTTTGCTCGGTCTGGCGCAGCCAGCGCCGCATGCGGTCGCTGAAGTCACCCCACCAGCCCTGCATATGAGGTGCCTGGGAGGCCTCGCCGGTGCGCAGCCACTGCATCACGCGGCCACCGCGCCACAGGTCCACCAGCATCCACGCGGCCCCGGAGAGCACGGTGCCAATGCTTGCACCCAGATGCCCCCCCAACTCCCAACCCAGCAGGCCCGCAGCCAGCTGCACGCCCAAAAAACTCAAGAAACGAAACCACATAGGGGCGATAGTAAGTGGAGGGGCGACGCCTGGCCGCCCCGAAAATCAAGCTGCAGAAGCTGCCGCGGGAGCTGACGCCACCACCGGCTGGGCCGTGATGCGGTAACCCGCACCGCGCACCGTCTCGACCATGGCGCCGCCCGCGCCCAAGGCCTCGCGCAAGCGCTTCACGTGGACGTCCACCGTGCGCTCCTCGATAAATACATGGTCACCCCAAACGCGGTCCAGCAGCTGTGAACGGCTGTGTACGCGCTCAGAATGTTTCATCAGATAGTGCAGCAACTTGAATTCGGTCGGGCCGATCTTCACCGCCTGGTCCTGGAAGGTCACTCGGTAGGTGGACGCATCCAGCACCAAGGCGCCAATGCTGACCACGCCACCATCCTGCTCGGGCGCTCGGCGGCGCAGCACCGCACGGATGCGGGCCAACATTTCCTTGGTGGAAAAAGGCTTGGAGATGTAGTCGTCCGCGCCCGCATCCAAGCCCGCCACACGGTCGCTTTCATCGCCACGTGCGGTCAGCAGGATGATGGGCACCGCCTTGGTACGCGGGTTGGCACGCCATTTCTTGGCCAGCGACAAACCGCTTTCACCAGGCAGCATCCAGTCCAGCAAGATCACATCGGGCAGAACCGCATCCAGCTCGCATTGGGCCGTGACACTGTCCATCGCCCAGGTGGGTTGAAAACCACTGTGGCGCAGGTTGACGGCAATCAGCTCGGCAATCGCCGGCTCATCTTCGACGATCAAAACCCGTGGCATGTTTTTCATTGCAGCACCGACTCCACTTGTGCCGTCGTCGCATGGCGCACATCCTCGCCCTTGACGATGTAGATGATGAACTCGGCAATATTCTTGGAATGGTCACCAATGCGCTCGATGGCCTTGGCAATAAACAGCAGATCCAGACTGGCAGAAATGGTGCGCGGGTCTTCCATCATGTAAGTAATGAGTTTGCGCACAAAGCCGTCGAACTCTTTGTCCAGCAGATCGTCTTCCTTGAGGATGTTCACCGCAGCGGCTGTGTCCAGGCGGGCAAAGGCATCCAGCGCCTTGCGCAGCAAGCCCGAAGCCATGTCTGCCGACACCCGCAGGTCTAGCGTAGGCAAGGCACGCGGCGCGCTGCTGTGCGCGATGGACTTGACCATGCGGGCGATCTTGTTGGCCTCGTCGCCCACTCGCTCCAGGTTGGCGGTGGTCTTAGAAATGGCGATCAGCAAACGCAGGTCACGTGCGGTGGGTTGGCGGCGCGCAATGATGCTGGAGAGCTCGCGGTCAATCTCGATTTCCATGGCGTTCACGCGCAGCTCGGTCTCGGCAACCTGGTCGGCCACTTCACCGCTGAACTGCGAGAGTGCATAAATCGCCTGGCGAATCTGCGATTCAACCAGACCACCCAGCTCCATCACGCGGCTGGAAACGCCATTGAGTTCCGCGTCGAACTGGCTGGAAAGATGTTTTTCAGGCATGGTGTTGTCCTTTGGATACGCTGCGATCAACCAAAACGGCCGGTGATGTAGTCTTCGGTCTCTTTGCGCTTGGGCTTGAAGAAGATGTCTTCGGTGGCACCAAACTCCATCAGGTCACCCAGGTACATATAGGCGGTGTAGTCACTGCAACGTGCGGCCTGCTGCATGTTGTGGGTCACGATCACGACGGTGTAGTCGTTCTTCAGTTCGGTGATCAACTCTTCCACCTTGGAAGTGGAAATCGGGTCCAGTGCCGAGCAAGGTTCGTCCAGCAACAGCACCTCGGGTTTGATGGCGATGCCGCGTGCAATGCACAGGCGTTGCTGCTGACCACCCGACAGGCTGGAGCCGCTTTGGTTGAGCTTGTCCTTGACCTCGGTCCATAGCGCAGCCTTGCGCAGGGCCCATTCAACGCGCTCTTCCATATCGGTAGCGCTCAGATCTTCAAACAGCTTCACACCGAAGGTGATGTTGTCATAGATAGACATGGGGAATGGCGTGGGCTTTTGAAACACCATGCCGACCTTGGCACGCAGCAGGGCCACGTCTTTTTTGCTGGTCAGCAGGTTTTCTCCGTCCAGCATGATCTCGCCTTCAGCGCGCTGCTCGGGGTACAACTCGAACATGCGGTTGAAAATGCGCAGCAAAGTGGACTTGCCGCAGCCGGATGGGCCAATGAAAGCCGTCACCTTTTTTTCCGGAATTTCCATGTTGATGCCCTTGAGCGCATGGAATTTGCCGTAGTAGAAATTCAGGTTCTTGACCGAGATCTTGGAGTTTTGGGCAATAGCGGTTTGCATGATTAACCTTTGTTCTTACCAGCCCAGGCGCGGGCCAAAATGTTCAGACCCAACACGGTCATGGTGATCAAGAAGACTCCGGCCCAAGCCAGCTTTTGCCAGTTCTCGTAGGGGCTCATCGCAAATTTGAAAATCGTCACCGGCAAGCTCGCCATGGGCTGGCTCAGGCTGGAGGTCCAGAACTGGTTACTCAGCGCAGTGAACAGCAACGGTGCGGTTTCGCCGGCAATACGGGCCACAGCCAACATAATCCCGGTGATCACACCGGCCCGTGCGGCCTTCAAGGTGATGCTCAAAATCACCTTCCACTTGGGTGCGCCCAGGGCATAAGCGGCTTCACGCAGGCCAGGTGGCACGAGCTGCAGCATGTTTTCCGTGGTGCGAATGACCACCGGAATCACGATCAAGGCCAGGGCCACGATGCCTGCCCAACCCGAAAAGGACTTGAAGCGAGACACTACGACCGTGTAGACAAACAAGCCGATCACGATGCTGGGAGCCGACAGCAGAATGTCGTTCACAAACCGCGTGGCGGACGCCAGCCAGCCTTTGGTGTCGTATTCGGCCAGATAGATGCCTGCCATGATGCCAATGGGAGCGCCGACAAACGTGGCCAGCCCCACCATCAGGACCGAGCCGTAGATCGCATTCGCCAAACCACCCTCGTCGTTTGGCGGAGGCGTCATCTGCGTCAGGGTGGCCAAGTTCAGGCCGTCGATGCCCAGGCGCACGGTTTCAAACAAGATCCAGAACAACCAGAACAGGCCGAAAGCCATGGCTCCCAACGCCAGCACCAGGGCAATCCGGTTCACCCGCTTGCGAGCGGCGTACTTCACACCGCGGGCCTGCTCAACAGCAGCTGCCTTGAGCAACATTTCGCTCGTGGTCATGATTTGGCTCCTTCATTCTTGCGCAGTTGCAGCAGCAGCAATTTGGACAGGGAAAGAATGACGAAAGTAATGAAGAACAGCACCAAGCCCAGGTACATCAAAGCCCCCTGGTGCAAGCCCTCGCCCGCTTCGGCAAACTCGTTTGCCAACGCAGAGGTGATGCTGTTTGCAGCCTGGAAGAGGCTCAACGAATCCAGTTGGTTGAAGTTGCCGATCACGAAGGTAACCGCCATGGTTTCGCCAATGGCGCGCCCCAACCCCAGCATGATGCCGCCGATCACGCCGGACTTGGTGTAAGGCAGCACCACCTTGGATACAACCTCCCAGGTGGTTGCACCCAGTCCGTAGGCGGATTCCTTGAGCAAGGTTGGCGTCACCTCAAACACGTCCCGCATCACAGCTGCAATGAACGGAATGATCATGATGGCCAGGATGATGCCGGCAGACAAGATGCCGATACCCACCGGAGCGCCTGAAAACAGGGCGCCCACATAAGGCACACCGCTGAACATGGATTGCAGCGGTTGCTGCACATAAGTGGACAGCACCGGGCTGAACACCAGCAGACCCCACATACCGTACACAATGGAGGGCACGGCAGCCAGCAGCTCAATGGCTGTACCCAGAGGACGTTTCAGCCAGGCTGGGGACAACTCCGTCAGGAACAGCGCGATACCGAAGCTGACCGGCACGGCAATGAGCAAGGCAATGATGGAAGTCATCACCGTGCCATAAATCATCACCAGGCCACCAAACTCCTCTTTCACCGGGTCCCAGGTGGTACTGGTCAAAAAACCCAGGCCGTACTTGGTAATAGCCGGCCAGGCACTGACCACCAGCGACATCAGGATCGCCACCAGCATCGCCAGGGTAAAAATGGCCGAACCTTTGGCCAACCAGCCAAAGATACGGTCGAAGACAGGGCCCGAACGGGCCGCTTTAGGGCGCGGAGGAGTGCTCATCACATGTCCGGAGGTCTTGACAGACGGATTTAACGATAGATCTTGCGCCGGAAGTGTAGATGACACGTTTTGCCCCTTTCCTTGGTTCATTGTTAGTAACTAACCAGCCCCATGCCACAGCAAGAACGCATACCGCCCAGAAACACCGCAGAACTGGCTTCGCCAGGCTGCTGGTGTTGCCCCCAGCAAGGGGGTTGGCGAAAGATGCGAAGCACTGCAGCCTGGGGGTGAGCCAAATTACTTAATGGCAACTGGCTTGCCGGCGCCATCGGTCACTTGACCCCAGGCTTTTTCAATGGAAGCCACCACAGGCGCTGGCAGAGGCACGTAGTCCAGGTCGTCAGCAATCTTGGCGCCGTTCTTGTAAGCCCAGTTGAAGAACTTGAACACTTCGGTGGCGTTGGCTGGCTTGTCCTGTTTCAGGTGCATCAGGATGAAGGTTGCGGTGGAGATAGGCCAGGCTTCCTTACCAGGCTGGTCAGTGATCAGTTGGTAGAACGACTTGTTCCAATCCGCGCCAGCAGCGGCTGCGGCGAAAGCCGTGTCACTGGGGCTAACGAACAGGCCGTCACGGTTCTTCATCTGGGCGTAGGTCATCTTGTTTTGCTTCACATAGGCGTATTCCACATAGCCGATGGAATTGGGCAGACGATTCACGAAAGCGGCAACGCCTTCATTGCCCTTGCCACCCGCGCCCACAGGCCAGTTAACCGCTGTGCCCTCGCCCACTTTTTCTTTCCACTCTGGGTGGACGCGGCTCAGGTAGTTAGTGAAGTTGAAGGTCGTACCCGAACCATCTGCACGGCGCACAGGGGAAATCGCAGCGTCAGGCAAAGGCAGGCCAGGGTTCAGAGCCACCAGGGCGGCATCATTCCACTTGGTGATCTTGCCCAGATAGATATCGCCCAAGACCTGGCCGGTCAGCTTCAGTTGGCCGGGGGCGATACCCTTGATGTTCACCACAGGCACGGTACCACCGATTACGGAGGGGAACTGCATCTGGCCTTTGGACTTGAGCACATCATCGGTTTGCGGCATGTCGGAAGCGCCGAAATCCACCGTCTTGGAGTCGATCTGCTTGATGCCGGCGCCAGAACCCACCGATTGGTAGTTGATCTTCACGCCCGTGGCCTTGTTGTACTCGGCAGCCCACTTGGAATAGACGGGAGCCGGGAAGGTCGCACCTGCACCGGTAATTTCTTGGGCGCTAACCAGACCCGAAAATGACAATACCCCAGAAGCCGCCAAACCCACCAGGGCCATTTTGAAACGTGTTTGCATCAGCAAATCCTTTAAGTGTGAGGAAACCAACCCGACGATTCACCGGTCCTGGTAAATCTGTGCGATGGTGCTAATTTAAGAAGGTTATGTGACAGACATGTGACAAAACAAAGCTCGCACCGGGGCCGATAGGCGTGAATGAGGTCCCAAGGCACATGGGTGCTATGCTGCGCCCACAAAAACTTGCGACACCATGCAAAACGGAACACTTCTCGCCGCCCTGGACTTGGGCTCCAATAGCTTTCGTCTGGAAATTGGCCGACTCGACCATGGCCAGATCCACCGCACCGAATACCTGAAGGAAACCGTTCGCCAAGGCAACGGTCTGGACGAAAACCGCAACCTCAGCGCCGAAGCCATGCAGCGCGGCTGGGACTGCCTGGCCCGCTTCGCCGAGCGCCTGGCGGGCTTCAAACACCAGCAAGTCCGCGCCGTCGCAACCCAAACCCTGCGCGAAGCCCGCAACCGGGACGCATTTCTGGCCCGCGCGCACGAAATCCTGGGTTTTCCCATCGACGTGATTCCAGGCCGGGAAGAAGCACGGCTGATATACCAAGGCGTAGCACGGCTCTTGCCCCAATCGGACGAACGACGCCTGGTGGTAGACATTGGCGGCCGCTCCACCGAGATGATTTTGGGCCAGGCCTACGAAGCGAACGTCATGGAGTCCTTCCGGGTCGGCAGTGTCGCCTGGTCGATGAAATACTTTCCCCAGGGCCAATTCACCCGCGATGCGTTCCGTATTGCCGAAATTGCCGCCAAAGCCGTTTTGGACGAAGCCCTGAACGCCTACCGGCGCGACACTTGGGATGTGGCCTATGGTTCCTCCGGCACGGTGGGCGCAGTCGCAGATATCCTGCACGCCGCCGGTTGGCCCCTGAATCTCATCACCCGTGAAGGCCTGGATTGGATCAGCGACCGGCTACTCAAGGCGCAAACCGTCGAAAAACTGCGCATCGAAGGCATGAAGGACGACCGCAAGCTGGTCATAGGCGGCGGAATCAGCGTGCTGCGGGCCATTTTTGATCTGCTGGGCATCGATGAAATGCATGCAGCCGATGGCGCGCTGCGCCATGGCGTGCTGTACGACCTGGTTACACGAAGCCAAGAGGAAACCGATCTGCGCGCAGTGTCTGTGCAACGCATGGCCACCCGCTTTGCAGTGGACGCGGACCAAGCCCAACGTGTAGCCCAGATTGCGAGCCATCTGTTTGGCCAGATGCAGGCCCGTAGCGGTGTCCCCGCTGCAGAAATTACCCGTCTGCAGCGCAAGCTGCATTGGGCTGGCCAGTTACATGAAATTGGCAGCCAGATTTCTCACAACGACTACCACCGGCATGGCGCCTACATCCTGGGCCACGCCGACTTGCCCGGCTTTGCCTTATCGGAGCTGCAGCGCCTGAGCCAACTTGTGCTGGGCCACCGTGGGAAGTTGCACAAACTGGAATGCGACTTCAGCGATGCCGACTACATGCAGCAGTTGCTGTCACTACGGATTGCTGCAATCCTGTGCCACGCACGCCGCGATCCGGATGTGGAAGGACTGGAGCTGGAACTCGGAGACTCCACACAGTTTTCGCTGACCACCCGTCCTGGCTGGTCTCAGGCCTATCCGCAATCGGCCCATCTGCTACGCGATGAAGCCCTGGCCTGGCAAAAGACGCCCTGGGCACTGCTACTTTCTGAAGCTTGAGAAATAGCAATTAACCCCCAAGAAAACTTTACGTCAAGGACATAAAACCTGAATAATGGAAGCACACGGCGCGCACGGTTCGAAACATGACGCAGGACGAGACAACCAGCAAGGCTTCCAATGTCAGAAAATCGACGACTCAACCTGGGTGACAGTTACAAGCAGTATTTTGAGATTGCCCCTGCACTGGAAGAGGCGCGAGTCGACGACGTATTCTTCATTCGCCATGATGTCTATGCCCGCGAACTAGGCTTTGAGCCGGTACGGGAAGACCAGCGCGAGACCGATAAATACGATTACCGTTCACAACACTGCTTGGTGCGCACCGCAGGCGAACCGCACAGGCTTGCGGGCTGTGCCCGCCTGGTACTGACCGACCCCGCTGACCCTGCGGCGCCGCTGCCGTTTGAGGTCACCTGCAGGGACACCATAGACCGCAGCATCATCGACCCGGCGCGCGAACCGCGCGAGCGCATTGCCGAAGTATCACGCCTGGCAGTCATGTCCGAATTCCGTCGGCGCAAGGGCGAACAGCACAGCGGAGCCACCATCTCAGACTCCGACTTCGGCGAACGCGACCAACCACGCTTCCCCTACATTCCCGTCAGCCTGTATATAGGCGCACTGGCCATGGCGCGGCGCCAAGGCATAGAAATCCTGTTCACCCTCACAGAACCGCGCTTGGCCGAGCATTTCGCCAAACTTGGCGTCAATATCATCCCCATCGGCGGCGCTGTGGAACACCGCGGCCAACGTGTCCCGTCCATGTTGAAAGTGAACGATGTCTACCAGGGCGCACGCCTGATGATGCGCCCGCTATGGCATGCCATCAACGAGCAAATGGATGCTGCCTACGCTGCCAATGCGAACAGTACATAGGCGCCAAGGCCAATTTCGTTATTTCTAAATATGCCGATTGGCATATTGGTAGAACAATAAAGTAGTTTGGAATCGGAGGCCCGGCTTCTATAGTCGCGGCCATGTACGATTTTGCTTTCGTTTTTGCCGGATTTTTTGTCGGCTTTGTAGTCGGCCTGACGGGTGTGGGCGGCGGCTCGCTCATGACGCCCATCTTGATCTTCTTCTTTGGCATGAAGCCCTACCTGGCGATAGGCACCGACCTGCTGTTCGCCTGCTTCACCAAGGCCGGCGGCACGCTGAAGATGGCGCGCTCGGGTCTGGTCAACTGGCGCATCGTGGCCACCCTGTGCGCAGGCAGCGTGCCCGCCTCGCTGCTGACCCTGTGGGCACTGCATACCCTCGGACCGGCCGACCCCCACGTACAAAAAATCATGACCACCACACTGGGCGTGGCTTTGCTGCTGACGGCCTTGGCCACGCTCTACAAAAGCATACGTGGCAAGAGCGCACCGCGCACCATCAGCAACCAGGCCATGGCCCAGGCAGAACGCCCGCGCCACTGGAGCCTGCCGCTGCTATTCGGCGCATGCATAGGTTGCCTGGTCACACTGACCTCGGTGGGCGCTGGCGCGATTGGCGTCACGGTGCTCATGCTGCTCTACCCCTTGCTGCCGCTGCAGCGCATTGTTGCCGCCGACATCGCCTATGCCGTGCCCTTGACGCTGGTAGCCGGCCTGGGACATGCCGGCCTGGGCTCTGTGGACTGGCCTCTGCTGGGTAAGCTGCTGGCCGGCTCCCTGCCCGGCATCTGGCTCGGGTCGCACATGGTGCTGAAGACGCCCGACCGTGTCATCCGCGGCGTACTGTCTTTGTTGCTGGCTTATGCGGGCACCAAATTACTGGCACTTTAAAATCGCGGGTTGCCCCAAGCGACCCGTACCACGATAGACCACCAAAATGTACCAATACACCGAATTTGACAAACAGTTTGTGCAACTGCGCGCCGCCCAGTACCGAGACCAGCTGGAACGCTGGCAAAAGGGCACGCTGGCCGAAGACGAATTCCGCCCACTGCGCCTGCAAAACGGCTGGTATGTACAGCGCTTTGCCCCCATGCTGCGCGTGGCCGTGCCCTATGGCGAGCTGAACAGCGCCCAGCTGCGCGTGCTAGGTACCATCGCCCGCGATTACGACAAAAAAGACGCGCACGACCTGGCCAAGGCCAACCCCGGCCTCAGCGATCTGCACAGCCTGCCCAGCGCCTGCGCCCACTTCACCACCCGCCAGAACGTCCAGTTCAACTGGATTCCGCTGGACAAGAGCGCCGACGTGATGGATCTGCTGGCCAGCGTACATCTGCACGGCATCCAGACCAGCGGCAACTGCATCCGCAACACCACCAGCGACGAGCGCGCCGGCATTGCTGCCGATGAAATCGCCGACCCCCGCCCCCTGGCCGAAATCATCCGCCAGTGGAGCACGCTGCACCATGAATTCGCCTTCCTGCCACGCAAGTTCAAGATCGCCATCGTCGGCGCCACCGACGACCGCGCCGCCACCGCTTGGCACGACGTAGGCCTGCATGTGCTGAAGAACGAGGCCGGTGAAGTCGGCCTGCGCGTGATGGTTGGCGGCGGCATGGGCCGCACACCGGTCGTCGGCACGGTGATCCGCGACTTCCTGCCCTGGAACCAGATCCTCAACTACCTGGAAGCCGTGGTACGCGTCTACAACCGCTGGGGCCGCCGCGACAATATGTACAAGGCGCGCATCAAGATCCTGGTCAAAGCCGAAGGCCAGCGCTATATCGACGAGGTCGAGGATGAATACCAGCAAATCCTGACCCGTGACGGCGCACCGCACACCATCAGCCAGGCCGAACTCGACCGGGTTACCGCCAGCTTCGTGCCGCCGGCCAGCCGCGTCGGTGCCTTGCCCGCCCTGGCCAACCCGGTTGCGGCCCCTGTCGACGACAAGGACTACACCCGCTGGCTGAAGCAAAACGTAGCCGCCCACCAAAACCCGCTGCTGCGTGCCGTGACCCTGTCGTTCAAACGCCTGGGCTACTCGCCCGGCGACGCGACCGCAGAGCAGCTGGATGCCGCAGCCGACCTGGCCGACCGCTACAGCGCCGGCGAAACCCGCGTGACCCACGACCAGAATCTGGTGCTGCCCTGGGTCCGCGCCGACGAGCTACCCGCCCTGTACGCCGAAGCCAAGGCGCTGGGCCTGGCCAAGGCCAACATCCGCCTGCTGACCGACATGATCGTCTGCCCCGGCGGCGACTTCTGCAGCCTGGCCAATGCCCGCTCGCTGCCGATTTCCGAAGCCATCAGCCAGCGCTACCAGGACATGGACGAACTGCACGACCTGGGCGAGATCGACGTGCACATGAGCGGCTGCATCAACTCCTGCGGCCACCACCACAGCGCCCACATCGGCATTCTGGGCGTGGACAAGGACGGCCAGGAGTGGTACCAGGTGACGCTGGCCGGCTCGGACGGCTCGAATCTGTCCGGCCCCGCCATTGCGGGCAAGGTTGTCGGCCCGTCCTTCAGCGCAGCCGAAGTACCCGAAGTCATCGAAGCCGTGCTGGACACCTACCGCAGCACCCGCCACAGCGGTGAAAACTTCATCGACACCCTGCGCCGCGTCGGCCAGGACCCGTTCAAACAGGCTGCCAACGGCGCCCGCATCAGCACCGGCAAGCCCGCCCGTGACAGCGTGGCTGCCTGAGAGGAAATACTATGAAAATAATAGCTGCTACCGCACATATTCCCAGCGCTGAAGGCCAAAAAGACCATATAGCCTTGGCCAACACCGAAGACCCCCGCAGCCTGGACCTGGCGGGCGTCACCCGCATCGACCTGAACTTCCCCAAGTTCACCGATGGCCGTGCCTACAGCCAGGCCTTCCTGCTGCGCCGCCGCCTGGGCTTCACCGGCGAAATCCGCGCCACGGGTGACGTGCTGATCGACCAACTGGTACAGATGCAACGCAGCGGCTTTGACGTAGCCGTGCTGCGCGAAGGCGTAGACGCCAGTGCCGCCCAGCGCCAGTTCGACCGTTTCCAGGGCTACTACCAGGGCGACGCCGTCCACGTGGTGCCCCACTTTGCCGAAACCGAAGACAGCGCAGCCTACGGCGCTGAGCTGGAACGGCAAGACTCGGCCTGATATCGGCCCAATCGGAACCAACACCATGAGCACCCTCAACCTCGCACAGATCAACACGGATCTCGGCCGCAACGCACCCGCACTGGTGGAATGGGCGCTGGCCTTAAGCCAGCCCGCCATCGTCACCACCAACTTCCGCCCATTCGAGGCGGTCATCCTGCACATGGTCACCCGCGTCAATCCCGATGTGCCCGTGGTCTGGATGGACAACGGTTACAACACCGAGGCCACCTACCGCTTTGTCGATGAAGTCACAAAGCAGCTGAAGCTGAACCTGCGCATCTACCTGCCGCTGCGCTCGCGTGCGCACCGCGAAGCTGTGGACGGCGCGACTCCCGCGCTGGACGATCCGCGCCATGCCGCCTTCACCGAAGAAGTGAAGCTGGAGCCCTTTGCCCGCGCACTGCGCGAGACGGCGCCCAAGGTCTGGTTCACCGCACTGCGCGCCACCGATACCGCCGTGCGCGCCCAGATGGACCCTGTCAGCATCAACCCCGACGGCCTGATCAAGGTCGCGCCGCTGCTGCACTGGTCGTCCAAAGAGCTCCACGAATACTGTGTGACCCACGGCCTGCCCAACAACTTCGACTACGTGGACCCCACCAAAGGTGAAGACAACCGCGAGTGCGGTTTGCACCTTGCCCACTGAAACCTGACCCCGACATGAATACCCAAGTGACCCCACACCATCTGAGCAATACCCACCTCGACGCACTGGAAGAAGAAACCATCTTCATCCTGCGCGAAGTGGCTGCCGTGTTTGAACGCCCCACCCTGCTGTTTTCGGGCGGCAAAGACTCGCTGGTGCTGCTGAAATGCGCCGAAAAAGCCTTCGGCGCAGGCCGCATTCCCTACCCGCTGCTGATGATCGACACCGGCCACAACTTCCATGAAGTGACCGACTTCCGCGACTTCCGCGCCAAGGAACTGGGCGCCGAGCTGATCGTGCGCAATGTCGAAGACTCGATGAAGCGCGGCACTGTGCGCCTGGCCCACCCTGGCGAATCGCGCAATGTGCACCAGTCGGTGACCCTGCTGGAAGCCATCGAAGAATTCCGCTTCGACGCGCTGATCGGCGGCGCCCGCCGTGACGAAGAAAAAGCCCGAGCCAAGGAACGCATCTTCAGCCACCGCGACAGCTTTGGCCAATGGCAGCCCAAGGCCCAGCGCCCTGAGCTGTGGACCCTGTTCAACACCCGCCTGCAGCCCGGCGAACACTTCCGCGTATTCCCCATCAGCAACTGGACCGAACTCGACGTCTGGCAGTACATCGAGCGCGAGCAAATCGCCCTGCCCTCGCTGTACTACACGCACAAACGCGAAGTGGTGGAACGCAAGGGCCTGCTGGTGCCGGTGACCGACCTAACTCCTTTGCGCGCCGGTGAAACGGCCGAGCAGCGCGACGTGCGCTTCCGCACCGTGGGCGACATCACCTGCACCTGCCCGGTGGAGAGCTTTGCCGCCACCGCCGGCGACATCGTGATCGAAACCCTGGCCGCCGACGTGAGCGAACGCGGCGCGACCCGCATGGACGACAAAACCTCTGAGGCTTCGATGGAGAAGCGCAAGAAAGACGGATATTTCTGATGAATGCTACTACTTCTATAGCTACTCCCGCAGGTACTACCAGCGCTGCAGCCCTTTCCGCCTTAAAATTCATCACCTGCGGATCGGTCGATGACGGCAAGAGCACCTTGATCGGCCGCCTGCTGGTCGACACCAAGGCCGTGTTGCAAGACCACCTGGCCGGCGTGCAACGCCAGGGCGAAACCGACCTGGCCTTGCTGACCGACGGCCTGAGCGCCGAGCGCGAGCAAGGCATCACCATCGACGTGGCCTACCGCTACTTCAACACCGAAGACCGCAAGTTCATCATCGGCGACGCGCCCGGCCACGAGCAGTACACCCGCAACATGGTGACCGCCGCCAGCAGTGCCGACGCCGCCGTGGTGCTGGTCGACGCCACCAAGCTCGACTGGAAGAACGCCGCGCTGGAGCTGCTGCCGCAAACCCGCCGCCACTCGCTGCTGTGCCACCTGCTGCGCGTGCCCAGCATCGTGTTTGCCATCAACAAGCTGGACGCGGTGGAAGACTCGGCCCTGGCCTTTGCCCACATCAGCGCTGCTTTGAACAGCTTTGCCGCCGCCGCCGAGATTCCGGTCAAGGCCATCGTGCCGATTTCGGCCTTGAAGGGCTGGAACGTGGTCGAAGCCGGCCACAGCGAAAACCCCGATTGGTGCAAGTACACCGGCCCGACCCTGCTACAGATTCTGGAGCAACTGCCGAGCACGCCGGCCGAGGTGGAGCAGCCCTTTGCCTTCCCCGTGCAGTGGGTGGAAAAGTTCTCGTCCAGCAGCGACACCAGCCAGGGCCGCCGCGTGTTCTGGGGCCGTGTGGCCACCGGCAAGGTCGAAGTCGGCCAAGAAATCCGCATCCTGCCCAGCGGCCAGACCGCCACCGTGGCCCAGGTGCTGGACCATGCGCGCAATCCCAAGAATGTGCTGGCCGGCAACAGCGCCGGCATCACGCTGGACCGCGAAGTCGACGTATCGCGCGGCGACTGGCTGCTGGCCCCGGGCAAGTTCGAAGCCAACCGCGAGATCTCGGCCACCATCGCCTGGATGGACGACGAACCCCTGGTTGCCGGCCGCGTCTACTGGGCGCTGCACGGCCACCGCTGGGTCAAGGCCAAGGTCAAGCGCATCGTGCACAAGCTGGACATCAACACCCTGGCCGAGGAAGATGCGAGCGAGCTGCCGCCGAACGCCATCGGCCACATCGAGCTGGCGCTGCAGGAAGGCATCGCCACCCTGCCCTACATCCAATCCCGTTCGCTGGGTGCCTTGGTGCTTGTCGATACGGCCTCGCACAAGACCTCGGGCGCCGTGCTGGTCCGCTAATTTAAAATCACGGGTTAACCCCCGCTATTGAAAAAAATACCATGACTCACGTCGTCTCCGAAGCCTGCATCAAGTGCAAATACACCGACTGTGTGGATGTCTGTCCCGTGGACTGCTTCCGCGAAGGCCCCAACATGCTGGTCATCGATCCGGATGAATGCATTGACTGCGCCGTCTGCATCCCCGAGTGCCCAGCCAACGCCATCTACGCCGAAGAAGACATGCCTGCCGACCAGCTGGCCTTCATCCAGCTGAATGTCGAACTGGCCCGCGCCGAAGGCTGGAAGAGCATCACCAAACGCAAACCAGCGCTGGCCGACGCCGACGACTGGAAAGACGTGATGCCCAAGATCCAGCTGCTGGAACGTTAAACCGTGTTGCCCGTACTGGAAACCGGCGCCGTCGTCATCGGCGCGGGCCCGGTCGGGCTGTTCCAGGTCTTCCAGTTGGGCCTGCTGGAAGTCCCCACCCATGTGATTGACGCCCTGCCCCACGCGGGCGGCCAGTGCATGGAGCTCTACCCCGACAAGCCCATCTACGATATTCCCGGCACGCCGGCCACCAGTGGCCGGGCGCTGGCCGCGGCGCTGCTGCAGCAAATACAGCCCTTTGGCGCACAGTTCCATCTGGGCCAGCTGGTCAGCAGCATCGCCAAACAGGCCGATGGCCGCTTCCTGGTATCCACCGACCGCGGCACCCAGCTGCTGGCGCCCGTGGTGGTGATCGCCGCCGGCGTCGGTGCCTTCCAGCCTCGGCGTCTGAAGATGGATGGTATCGAGGCCTTTGAAGGCAGCCAACTGCACTACCACGCCCCACCCGCGGATGTCGCGGACAAACACCTGGTGGTGGTGGGTGGTGACGAAGCCGCCTTGCGTTGCGCTCTGGCATTGGCCGAGACCGATGCCAAGAGCGTCACGTTGTTGCACCGGCGCGATGTGCTGCAGGCGCCCACCGCCGACATTGTGGAAATGCAGATGCAGCAGCAAGCCGGGCGCATGCGTTTCATGGTCGGACAGATCGCTGCTTTTGAGGCCGATGCCGACCGCTTGACCGCCCTGCAGATCAGCGACGTGGATGGTGTGCTACACCGCTTCTCGGCAGACGCCATCAGCGTGTTCCAGGGCTTATCGCCCAAGCTCGGCCCGGTCACCGATTGGGGTCTGGCCATGGAGCGCAAGCAATTGACCGTGGATACAGCGCGCTTTGAAACCAGCGAGCCGGGCATCTTCGCCGTGGGCGACATCAACACCTACCCCGGCAAACAAAAACTCATCGTCTGCGGCTTCCACGAAGCCACGCTGGCGGCCTACGCCGCTGCACCGCTGGTCTTCCCCGGCAAGAAAATCCCGTTCCAGTACACAACAACCTCGCCACGGCTACACCAGTTGTTGGGCGTAGCTACGCCAACAGCAGAATAAAGCGCCCGGGACTCAGAAGCACTCGCGTTAAAACTTCGCGCGGTAATACACCATGGGTTTGCCACGGCTGACGCGCAGCACCAGCTTCTCGTTGTTGTTGAGCTGCATGCCCAAGGCACCTCCCAACTCGAATTGGATGCCACGCGCGGTGGCCGAGCTGAATTGCATCTCCAGCCGCGTGTCGTAGCTGGGCTCTCCGTTCGCCCGCTGGATCAACTCCATCGCATCCGGCGCCGGCGCCGGCGCCACATGCTGCCAGATACCGATATTCACGCGGCCCCGGCTGTCCTCTGAAGAACGCCAGCGCAGGCCCAGATCCAACCCAGGAGAAACGCTGCGGCCATTCAGTGCCGGGCTAGCGGCAGGGGGGGTTACGGCAGCGCTCAGGCCTAGCGCCGATTGAGGGGAGGAGCCGGACCAGCCGGTCAAAGACATACGGGAATTTGCAGTGCGGTCCAGACTGGGAACGGGGGCCAACTCCAGCTGCAAACTGGGCTGGGGGACCACCACATCTTGCTGCGCATGGACCCAGGACACCACACACAATGCCACCAGCGGAGACAGCCCGCACGGCCGCACAGACGGTAAGAATGCGTACAGACCGGCAGATTGCATGGCGCACATCCTGGGGTAGTTAACCCCATTGTGGCGCAAAGAAAAAAGTCTGTGTGTGAGAAAAAGACCTGTTTTGTGACAGGACTTCACGCTGTCACCGGCTTCAGAACTCCTTGACCACCGAATACGTCAAGCCAGCCGTACCCAGCATGTCGATCTGCGCATGCCAGCCGGAATCAAACTTCCAGCCCACGGCCGGCACGATGGCGGGCGAAAAGCCGTTGTGATTCAGTGGCACCTTGTTTTCATATGGCGGCTTGTAGCCGTACAAGATGCCCGCCGACCATTTCAAGTAGATCTTGGGATAGCTGTCAAACACACCGTAATAGCTTTTGCCCAGGTACAGGTAGCCACTGTCCTGGCCAAAGGAGTTGCTGAACAGCGCCAGTCCGTAAAAGCTGTTGTCGGCGGTGGATTCACGCTCCAGGCCCAGCAAATGCACCGGGCGATGCTCGGGGTTGTAGCTGTAGTGGGTCGTGTGCGGGCTGAACTCGATACGCCAGCGGTAGGGCTGGTCAGCACTGTCGGTGGCGGTCTGGGCCATCGCGCTGCCGGTCAGACCGAGCAATGCGCAGAAAACAAACTGCCAGGGGCGGATGAAAGCGTCCATAGTATTCAGGGATGTGGGGGTAAGAATGCTCGGGCCGGCGCAGCGCGCACCGGCCCAAAAACAGCCGCCGATTGTATCGCTATAAAATTAATAGCACTTTAAACAGCTAACGCCTACGCCAGACGCCCTATGCACCACAAGGTGGCGCCACGATAAAATCTTGCGTCCCTGCGCCAGCACTGGCCCGCGAGCTACAGGCCCACTGATCGGCATCATTTGTATGGAGCGAACACATGGCTCAGCCATCCTTTTTCAATAACGAGGCCTTGACGCCGATACCGCAGGCGCAGCGCGTCTTCGGCTGGTCGGCCCATGCCGCACTCTGGTTCAGCCTGGGGGTGGGCCTGCTGGTGATGCAGATCGGCGCCTACCTGGTGCCCGCCGTAGGCACGCGCGATGCAGTGCTGGCGATTGTGCTGGGCTCTCTCGTTGGCTCCGGTCTGCTGGCCTGGACGGCGCGCATTGGCTGCGACAGCGGCCTGTCCAGCGCCGGCCTGATGCACGCCACCTATGGCAGCGGCTTTGCGCGCCTGCCGGTAGTGCTGAACATTGTGCAACTGCTGGGCTGGACCGCATTTGAGCTGGTAGTGATGCGCGACGGCACCCTGGCAATTGCCCAGGAACATTTCGGCTGGATACCGCAAGGCAGCCAAGGTACGCTGCTGGTGACCCTGCTATGGGGCGCACTGCTGACTGCGCTGATGGCCGGCTCCATGCTGACCCTGGTGCGCAAATTCATCAGCCGATACGGCCTGCCCCTGGTGGTGCTGTCGCTGCTGTGGCTGAGCTGGCAATTCGGCCACAAGCTGATGGAATCTGACCTGCACGCCTTTTGGACCCGGCCGGGCGACGGCAGCATGGGCTTGCTGTCGGCCATGGACCTGGTGATCGCCATGCCCGTGTCCTGGCTGCCGCTGGTGGCCGACTATGCGCGCCACGGCCGCCAAGGCCGCAGCGCCATGAGCGGCACCTGGCTGGGCTATGCGCTGGCAAATATGTGGTGCTATGCACTGGGCGTGATGGTGGTGACCGTGGCCGGCCCGGATACCGGCCTAGTCACCGCATTGCTGCTAGCCCAGGGAGGCCTGCTGGCGCTGGGGCTGATCCTGGTGGACGAGATCGACAACGCCTACGGCGACGTGTATTCGGGTGCGGTATCCGCCCACAGCCTCGCCCCCTGGTGGAGTGTGCGGCGTTGGGGCCTCCTGCTGGCCGTGGCCTGCACCGGCCTGGCGCTGATGCTGCCCATGCACAGCCTGGAGCCATTTCTGACACTGCTGAGCTCGGTGTTCGTGCCCCTGTACGGTGTGATCCTGGGCCGCCTGTCACAGGGCACGGCCACCGCATCACAACGCCTGGTGGAGCCCAGCGCTGCCCTGTTATGGGTGGCCGGCATTGTGGCCTACCACCTGCTGACCAACTACGTGCCACAGTTCGGCGCCGCCCTGCCGACGCTGGCCCTGGTGTTCTTCGTAGCTTGGTTGACGCGGCCTTTACGCATCACCTACGCGCTATAGAAAAAATAGCTGCTTGCGCAGGTAATACCTGCGCTACAGGCCTGTTTCTTATAAATCCTCAAGCACCCAGCACCTGCATGGGCAGGGGGGCGAATCCATGGTTCAACGGCCCATGGCCATGCCCTGTATGCACGCTGGCGCCGGCTTGTATGGCGCCACGGATATAAGCCCGGGCCTGACCCACCGCCTCCGTCAGCTCAAAGCCCTTTGCCAGGTACACCGCAATGGCAGACGACAGCGTGCAGCCCGTGCCGTGGCCGTTGTGCGTAGCAATGCGGGCCGAATGCCAGGGCTGGCGGCTGCCATCGCACTGGCCCAGCAGGTCTACCACCGCATCCCCCGGCAGGTGCCCACCCTTGAGTAGCACGGCCGGCGCACCTAGCGCCAGCAAATCCGCCACCGCAGGCTCCAGCGTTTCCACGCTATCCACGCTGCGCCCCAGCAGCAAAGCCGCTTCATCCAGATTGGGTGTGACCACGGTGGCGCGGGGAAACAGCTGGTCTACCAGTACCTGCACGGTTTCAACCGCCATCAAGCGGTCGCCGCTGGTGGCCACCATGACCGGGTCCAGCACCACGCGTTGTAGTTGGTACTGGTCAATGGCCCAGGCCACCACCTCCACCATCTCGGGCGAATGCAGCATGCCGATCTTCACCGCGTCGGCGCCAATATCATCCAGCACAGCCTGCAACTGGGCTTTCAGAAAGGACGCTGGCACGGGGTGGATGGCTGTCACGCCACGCGTGTTCTGCGCGGTCAACGCGGCCAGCGCCGTCATGCCGTAGCAGCCCAGCGCGGCAAAGGTTTTCAAGTCGGCCTGTATGCCCGCGCCGCCGCCGCTATCAGAGCCAGCAATCGACAACAGGCGCAGATAGCGGGGAGAAGAGTCAGAAATAGTCATGCTGAAATTATCGGGCCAGCGATGTGATGTAATCCGGGTTTGCGGATGAAACAGGGGTGTCTGGTACGCAAACCAGACTGAGAAAAACCCTCATACCCGATCCAGATCATGCTGGCGTGGGAAGTTTCTATCAACGACAGCGCCTCGTTTCGTCCCAATTGAGCTTTCGCAAATGGACGATACCTTGGCTACCCCACTCTCCACCACCATTCTTGGCGCAGGCCTGATGGGCCGCTTGCTGGCCCTGGCGCTGGCACGCTCGGGCCACACCGTGCAGGTCTTTGAGGCCGGCGGACCCGAGGCCGAGGGCGCCGCCGCCCGTGTAGCCGCCGCCATGCTGGCGCCACTGGCTGAATCGGCCATCACCGAGACCGGCGTGGTGCAGATGGGCCAGCATGGACTCACGCGCTGGCCGGAACTGATCGCCGAACTGGACACACCGGTGTTCTTCCAGCGCAACGGCACTTTGATTCTCTGGCACCGGCAAGACGCCCCCGAGGCCAGCCGCTTTGGCCAGCAGCTCACCGCCACCTGCCAGCAACTGCCCAACCTACCCATACCGCAGCACCTGGACTCCGCCGCCATCGCAGCGCTGGAGCCCGCCATCGGCAATCGCTTCAGCCAGGGCCTGCTGCTACCCGGCGAGGGACAACTGAACAACCGTGGCTTGCTCAACGCTCTGCTGGTGCAGTTGCAGCAGGTGGGCGTCACCATGCACTGGCACAGTCCGCGCCAGCCAGAAGATGTCCACAGCGACTGGGTGTTTGACTGCCGCGGCCTGGGCGCACGCGAACAATGGCCGGCCCTGCGCGCGGTGCGTGGTGAGGTGCTGCGCCTGCACGCGCCCGGCGTGGAGCTGCAACGCCCAGTGCGCCTGGTGCACCCCCGCTACCCGCTATACATTGCCCCCAAACCCGGCAACATCTTTGTCGTGGGTGCCACCGAGATCGAATCCGACGATATGTCGCCCATGAGCGTGCGCTCCAGTCTGGAGCTACTGAGCGCGGCTTACAGCGTGCACAGCGGCTTTGGCGAAGCGCGCATCCTGGAAAGCGCCACCCAGTGCCGCCCCACCCTGCCCAACAACCTACCCGCGATCCGGCGGATTACCCCCAATACGCTGCAAATCAACGGCCTGTACCGCCACGGCTTCATGATCGCCCCGGCCATGCTGGACGTGGTGCTGGAACTGGTGCAGCACGGTACGTCCGCGCTGGCCGCTCAATTCGACCTGACGGTAGAAGAAGCGTGAACGTCACCATCAACAACACCCCCCAGACCCTGCCTGACGGCGCCACGCTGGCCGACGCACTGGCGCAGATGCAGGCACAGCCGCCATTTGCCACCGCGGTGAACAAGACCTTTGTGCCACGCGCGCAGTACCCGCACACCGTGCTAGCCGAGGCCGACAGCATAGAAATCATCCACCCCGTGACCGGAGGCTGACACCATGTCCCACGACCCTCTCATCCTGTACGGCGAAAGCTTCACCAGCCGCCTGCTGCTGGGCACTTCCCGCTACCCCTCGCCCAGCACCATGGCCGACGCCATCACGCGCGCCCGTCCGGCCATGCTCACGGCCTCGCTGCGCCGACAGAACCTGAGCGGTCAAGACAAAAGCCCCAATGGTTTCTGGGAACTGCTGCGCCAAACCGGCGTGCCGGTGTTGCCCAACACCGCCGGCTGCCACGGCCTGCAGGAAGCCATCACCACCTCCCACATGGCGCGCGAGGTGTTTGACACGCCCTGGATCAAGCTGGAGCTCATAGGCGACGACTACACCTTGCAGCCCGATACCTTGAACCTGGTGGAGGCCGCCAGCCGCCTCATCAAGGACGGCTTCAAAGTGCTGCCCTATTGCACCGAGGACCTAGTCCTGTGCCAACGCCTGGTGGACGTGGGCTGCGAGGCCGTCATGCCCTGGGCTGCGCCCATCGGCACCGGCAAGGGCCCGATCAACCCCTATGCCATGCAGGTGCTGCGCGAACGCCTGAGCGTGCCGCTGCTGGTCGATGCCGGCCTGGGCCGCCCCTCGCATGCCTGCCAGGTGATGGAATGGGGCTATGACGGCGTGCTACTGAACACCGCCGTGGCACTAGCCCAAGACCCCGTCACCATGGCCGGTGCCTTTGCCGATGCGGTTGCCGCCGGGCGCAGCGCCTTCCTGGCCGGTGCCATGCTGGAACAGCAGGCCGCCCACCCCAGCACGCCAGTGCTGGGCACGCCGTTCTGGCACCACGCACAGGAGTAGTTCTGTATGCAATCTGCCCTGACCCAGGCCATCCTGGACCAACACAGCGCGATGGTGTTGCCCACCCGCGATGCGATATTCGACGCCAGTCTGAGTGCGGCTTTGCAGCTGGGCTTTATCCCCACCGACGCCCATTGCATCGCCCAAGCCTGGCAAGCCCAGGCTGCGCGCACCGACAACACCCGGGACTGGCCCACAGCACCAGAAGATTTCGGCTTGGCTCCCTGGCCGCGCGAACAGACTTTTGCGCCATGCCCACGCCAGCTGGGCCTGTACGCAGTCCTGCCCGACGCCGCCTGGGTTGGCCGCATGGCCCGCGCAGACGTACCCACGGTGCAGCTACGCTTCAAATCCGAAGATGCCGACGACATCCAACGCGAAGTCCAGGCCGCTGTAGATGCCGTACGGGGCACGCGCGCCCTGCTGTTCATCAACGATCACTGGCAGCAAGCCATCCAGGCCGGAGCCTATGGTGTACACCTGGGCCAGGAGGACCTGGACCTGCTGAGCGAAGACGATTTGCATGCCATTCGCAGCGCCGGCCTGCGCCTGGGCATCAGCACCCATGGCTATGCCGAAATGCTGCGCGCAGACCGCGTCAGCCCCAGCTACATCGCCCTGGGTGCGGTGTTCCCCACTACCTTGAAGAAGATGGCCACCGCCCCCCAGGGCACGGCCCGCCTGGCCGCCTATGCCAAACTGCTGCGCGACTACCCATTGGTCGCCATTGGTGGCATAGACAATGAGCGCCTGCCCGCCGTGCTGGCCAGCGGCGTCGGCTCAGTGGCCGTAGTGCGCGCAATCACCGCAGCCCCCGATCCGGAGAGTGCCGCCGCAGCCCTGCGCCAGGCCATACACGGCCCGCTGGGCCTAGAGTGAACTTTTTACGGTAAAAAATCGCTAACTTGCAAAATCCAAAAAACTGACGCTATAATTTAAGTCTGTCATATTTCCTCAATAGCTCAGTTGGTAGAGCGCCGGACTGTTAATCCGTAGGTCCCTGGTTCGAGCCCAGGTTGAGGAGCCAGAATTTTGAAAAAAAGGGCTTACGCCAACCCGTAAGCCCTTTTTATTTCAGCCACCAAGGCTGATGCACCCGATATTCCTCAATAGCTCAGTTGGTAGAGCGCCGGACTGTTAATCCGTAGGTCCCTGGTTCGAGCCCAGGTTGAGGAGCCAGCTAAAAGCCCCGCGCGCAAGTCCGGGGCTTTTTTACTTTAGCGCCTACATATGTAAACCATACACAGCGCTGATTGCCGCTATGCACAAGCATGCCAGAATGCCAAAGCTGAAAGCTCCAGATATCAATCCCCCCCCCGCGCCACCGATGAAAAATCTAACCTCCACCCTCTGGCTATCCCTGGCCCTGGCTTGCGCCTCGTTCGGCACTGCATCCGCGCAGGATACGCCGCAAACCGACCTGCCCCGCGTCAATCTAACCGCAGGCATTTACCAGATCGATACCCAGCTGGCACTGACCCCGCAGCAGCGCGAAATCGGCCTGATGTTTCGCAAGGAAATGCCACAGCAGGAAGGCATGCTGTTTGTATTCGAGCAGCCCGCCACGCAGTGTTTCTGGATGAAAAACACGATCCTGCCGCTGACTGCCGCATTCATCGACGACCACGGCACCATCGTGAACCTGGCCGATATGAAGCCGCAAACCACGGACTCCCACTGTTCCGAAAAACCGGTGCGCTATGTGCTGGAAATGAATGTGGGCTGGTTCGCCAAAAAAGGCATCAAGGCCGGCAGCAAACTGGGCGGCAAGCCCTTCGAGCTGGCCAAATAAAAAAGCCCGTCAGCGACGGGCTTTTTCTTGAGCGCTAGAAAGCTCAGGCGAAATTCTTTTCCGCGAATTCCCAGTTCACCAGCTTGTCGAGGAAGGTTTCGACAAACTTGGGACGCATATTGCGGTAGTCAATGTAGTACGCGTGTTCCCACACGTCCACGGTCAGCAGCGCCTTGTCGGCGGTGGTCAGGGGGGTGCCGGCTGCACCGGTATTGACGATGTCGACCGAGCCGTCAGGCTTCTTCACCAGCCAGGTCCAGCCGGAACCGAAGTTGCCGACGGCGGACTTGACGAAGGCTTCCTTGAAAGCTGCGTAGGAGCCGAACTTAGCGTTGATGGCCGCAGCCAGCGCGCCGCTGGGTTCGCCACCGCCTTGGGGCTTCATGCAGTTCCAGAAGAAGGTGTGGTTCCAGATTTGCGCGGAATTGTTGTAGATGCCGCCGCTGGACTTCTTGATGATTTCTTCCAGGGTCAACGATTCAAACTCGGTGCCCTTTTGCAGGTTGTTCAGGTTGACCACGTAGGCGTTGTGGTGCTTACCGTGGTGAAACTCCAGGGTTTCCTGGGAATAGGCAGGCGCCAGAGCGTCGATCGCGTAAGGCAATGGGGGCAGGGTATGTTCCATGTTTTTCCTCGTGGGTTGGTGGTTGACGGAATGATTGTAGAAACTAATTTGCGCGCGTCTGTAGGACTTGGAGAGCAACCTCACCGTCGGCCAGGGTTGCCACCAGCGACTCGCCGGCTATGGCCTGCACCGTGCTGGTGATGGGCATCCCTTGAGGCGTTCGCAGCAAAGCGTAACCGCGCTGCAGAACCAATAGAGGGTCCAGCAGAGCCAGGCTGCGATCGGCACGGTCCAGGCGCTCGCCACGCAGGCGCAGAGCGGTCTGCACACTGGCGGGAAAATCCATCTTTTGCGCCTGTAAATAGGTCTTTTCTTGCTGCAATCTTGATAGTGCGGCATAGCGCAGCCGCTGCGCCTGCTGGCCCAGCTTCCACTGCTGACGCGCAACCAGCCCCGAGGGCCGCCCCAGGCGCTGGGCCGCGCTATCCAGGCGCTGGCCCTGTGCATCCAATTGACGCAGCGCGGCATCCTGCAGGCGCTGGCCCGCCAAAGCCAAGGCCCCTAGCCAGACATCGCGCGGCTGGGCCACCAGCTCGGCCGCCGCCGTGGGTGTGGGCGCGCGCAAGTCAGCGACAAAGTCGGCAATGGTGAAGTCGGTTTCATGGCCCACACCACTGACCACCGGCACCGGGCTCTGGCAAATGGTGCGCGCCAGTTGCTCGTCGTTAAAGGCCCACAGGTCTTCCAGCGAGCCGCCACCACGCACCAGCAGGATGACATCGATATGTACAAAATCACCCGCTGACGCAGATTCCGCCTGCGCAAAGCGATATAAATTTGATAGTGCCTTGACCAGCTCAGCCGGTGCCGCCGCTCCTTGCACCAACGCCGGCACCAGCACCACGGGAATATGCGGCACCCGCCGCTGCAAGGCCGCCACCACATCGTGCAACGCAGCGGCACCTAAAGATGTGACCACACCAATGCCACGCGGCAGCAGTGGCAAGGAGCGCTTGCGTGCGGGGTCAAACAGCCCTTCGGACTCCAGCTGCGCCTTGAGCCGCAAAAACTGCTCGAACAAGGCACCCTGCCCAGCGCGGCCCATGCTCTCCACAATCAGCTGCAAATCACCACGCGGCTCGTACACGCCCAGGCGGCCGCGCACTTCCACCAGTTCACCATCGCGTGGCGCAAAGTCCAGCAGACTTGCCGCGCGCCGGAACATCGCACAGCGGATCTGCCCCTGCCCATCCTTGAGGTTGAAGTAACAATGCCCGCTGGATGCGCGCGAGAAGCCCGAAATCTCGCCGCGCACCGCGACAGGATTGAAGCGCGCCTCTAGCGCATCAGCAATGGCGCGGCATAGCGCGCCAACCGGCCAGATACGCGGCGCCAATGCTGGGTTTAGGGTGCCCACCATCAGATTTGGCGCGCTGCGGCACGGGGTTGGCTGGGCAAGTGCTCCACAGGCGCAGCAAGGGCCAAGCAAACCCATCGAATTTCAAAAAAACCCGCGGGAAACGCTGAATTTGTGTGGTAAGTGATTGATTTCACTGAATTTTTTTCTGCTTAAATTTTCATCGAAGTGTCACGGACCCGCATGGATGCTGGATTTCGGCGCGGTGACTACAAGTTCTTCACAAAGTTATCCACAGGAAATGTGGGTGGCTCGGGGGTTTAAACAGATACTGAACAAATCGCGGATGTCGCAAGCGGCTAAGCCATAATCGCAAAGAATCTATCAGCGCGGAGAGCCATATTGTTTTCGATCATACAAGCCGCAGGCTGGCCCATCTGGCCCCTCGTAGCCTGCTCCATCCTGGCGCTGGCCCTGGTTATTGAACGCTTTCTCAGCCTCAAGACCGCCAAAATCGTCCCTCCAAAACTTCTTGACGAGGTGCTGGCCGTATCCCAGGTCACGCTGCCTGCACCGGGCGTGGTGAACCAACTGGCGCAAAACTCGCTGCTGGGCGAAGTGCTGGCCAGCGGTATGCGCGTACTGCACACCCACCCACGCTGCAGCGATGAAGACATCCGCACAGCTATGGAAAGCTCTGGCCGCTCGGTCGCCCACAAGCTGGAGAAATACCTCAGCGCCCTGGCCACCATCGCTTCGGCAGCGCCGCTGCTGGGCCTGCTGGGCACGGTAATCGGCATGATCGACATCTTTGGTTCGCAAACCGGCGGCGGCAGCTCGGGCGGCAACCCGGCCCAGCTGGCGCACGGCATCTCGGTGGCGCTGTACAACACGGCATTCGGCCTGATGGTGGCGATCCCCTCGCTGATCTTCTGGCGCTATTTCCGCGCCCGCGTGGACGAGTACCTGCTGGCGCTGGAAATGGCCGCCGACCAGTTTGCCCGCCACCTGAGCTCGGTACGCAAGCGGAGCTGACAGGCTATGAACTTCCGCCACCGCCACCGGGAAGAGCCCGAAATCAACCTGATCCCGTTCATCGACGTTCTGCTGGTGGTGCTGATCTTCTTGATGCTGTCCACCACCTACAGCAAATTCACCGAGCTGCAGGTCAAGCTGCCGGTAGCCAATGCCGATGCGCAGCGCGACTACCCCAAGGAAATCATCGTCGCCGTCAGCAGCGACGGGCGTTACGCGGTGAACAAGAGCGCAGTGGAAGGCCGCAGCATCGACGTGATCTCGCAAGCCCTGGCCAATGCGGCCCGGGGCGGCAAAGACATGGTGGTCATCATCAGCGCCGATGCCAGCGCCACCCACCAGTCGGTCATCACCGTGATGGAGGCCGCGCGCCGCGCAGGCCTGAACCAGATCACGTTTGCCACCCAATCCACGCCCAAATAAGCCCATGGCCGAGGGCATGGAGGGCTGGCTGCTGCGCACCTGGCGCACGCGCGGGCCCCTGGCCTGGCTGCTCTGGCCGCTGTCACTGCTGTATGGCCTGCTGCACGCCTTGCGCAAGCTGCTGTACCGCACGGGCTGGCTTACCTCCGGCAGCCTGCAGGTACCGGTCGTCGTGGTCGGCAACGTGGTCGCTGGCGGCTCGGGCAAAACCCCGGTGGTAATGGCCCTGGCCCAGCATTGGACAGCGCGTGGCATTGCGGTCGGCGTGGTGTCCCGTGGCTATGGTCGCAACATCCAGGACGGCCAGGACTGCCGCGAGGTGCACGCCGACAGCCTGCCCAGCGAAGTGGGCGACGAGCCCGCCCTGGTGCGCCGCAGCTGCCAGGTGCCGGTGTTCGTGGCGCGCAAACGCCTGGATGCGGCCCAGGCCCTGCTGGCGGCCTATCCACACACCCAGTTGATACTCTGCGACGACGGCCTGCAGCATTACGCGCTGCGGCGCGATCTGGAAATCTGCATTTTTGACGACCGGGGCGTGGGCAATGGCTTTCTGCTGCCTGCGGGCCCGCTGCGCGAACCCTGGCCGCGCCCCGTGGACCTGGTACTGCACACCGGCCAGCACCCGGCATTCGCCGGCTTTCGGGCGCAACGCCGGCTGGCCGACTATGCGCTGCAGGCCGACGGCACGCGGCGCCCGCTGTCCAGCCTGCAGGCCACGCCCCTGCACGCCGTGGCAGCCATCGCCCAGCCAGACCATTTTTTCACCATGCTGCGGGCGGCCGGCCTGCAGCTCGCACAGACCCAGGCCTTGCCGGATCACTACAATTTTGATAGCTGGCGGCGCACGAATTACCTGCGCGAGACCGTGATTTGCACAGAGAAAGATGCCGTCAAGCTATGGCGGCACCAGCCGGATGCATGGGCCGTCCCCCTCGTGCTGGAGCTGGACGCCGGCTTTCTGGCCGCGCTCGACCAGCGCGTCGATCCCTGGCTATCATCGCCCCCTGGCCGCATTTCTGCGGCAACCTAATACCGACTGAGATTTCCCCATGGATAGCAAACTTCTGGAGCTGCTCGTCTGCCCCGTCACCAAGGGCCCGCTGCAATACGACCGCGAAAAGCAAGAGCTGGTCTCGCGCAGCGCCCGCCTGGCCTACCCGGTGCGCGACGGCATTCCTATCCTGCTGGAAAACGAAGCCCGCACCCTGAGCGACGAGGAGCTGGGCCTGTGAGCTTCACCGTATTGATCCCGGCCCGCATGGCCTCCACCCGCCTGCCCAACAAGCCCCTGGCGGCTCTGGGCGACGCACCCATGGTGGTGCGGGTTGCCCAGCGCGCCATGCAGTCCCAGGCCCAACGCACCGTGGTGGCCTGCGACAGCCCGGCCATCCTGGCCGCCTGCCAGGCCCATGGCGTGGAAGCCATCCTGACCCGCGACGACCACCCTTCCGGCAGCGACCGCCTGGCCGAAGCCTGCGAGCTGCTCGGCCTGGCTGACGACGCCATCGTGGTCAATGTGCAGGGCGACGAGCCGCTGATCGACCCGGCCCTGATCAACGAAGTCGGCGCCTTGTTGCAGCAACGCCCGCAGGCCAGCATGGGCACTGCCGCCCACGCCATCGCCAGCCTGGCCGACTTCTGCAACCCGAATGTAGTCAAGGTGGTGCTGGACGCCCAGCAGCACGCGCTGTACTTCAGCCGCGCACCCATCGCCTGGTGGCGCGACGGCACCACGGCAGAGCGCAGCTTCACAGCCCTGCCCGACCCGGCGCCGCTGCGCCACATCGGCATCTACGCCTACCGGGTCGGCTTCTTGCGGTTGTTTCCGACCCTGCCGCAGGCGCCGATCGAGGTCACTGAAGCCCTGGAACAGCTGCGCGCCATGTGGCACGGCCACCGTATTGCGGTCCATGTCACGGCCCATGCGCCCGGCGCAGGCGTGGACACGCCTGACGACCTGGAACGCGTAAGCAAACTGTACTGAAGCCTCTGGTATCCTCCAGCGCAATGAAGCGTTGCGGCCAACTCGTGTGGCCAGCAACGCCACGTGGTTTTAAATACTCCGAGGAACTTCCATGAGACTAATTTTGTTGGGTGCACCCGGTGCCGGCAAAGGCACGCAAGCAACTTTTATCTGCCAAAAATACGGCATCCCACAAATCTCTACCGGTGACATGCTGCGCGCTGCCGTCAAGGCAGGCACCCCCTTGGGCCAGCAAGCCGATGCAGTCATGAAGTCCGGCGGACTGGTCAGCGACGACCTCATCATCAACCTGGTGAAAGAACGCCTGACGCAGCCCGATTGCGCCAACGGCTGCCTGTTCGACGGCTTCCCCCGCACCCTGCCCCAGGCAGACGCCATGAAGGCCGCTGGCGTGAAGCTGGACTACGTGCTGGAAATCGATGTGCCGTTCGACGCCATCATCGAACGCATGAGCGGTCGCCGCTCGCACCCCGCATCAGGTCGCACCTACCACGTCAAGTTCAACCCGCCCAAGGTCGAAGGCCTGGACGACGTCACCGGCGAACCACTGATCCAGCGCGATGACGACAAGGAAGAAACCGTGCGCAAGCGCCTGGAGGTGTACAGCGCCCAAACGCGCCCGCTAGTGGACTACTACTCCAGCTGGGCCCGCAACGAACCCAGCCTGGCCCCCAAGTACCGCGCCATCAGCGGCACCGGCAGCGTGGACGAAATCACCGCACGGGCTTTTGCCGCATTGGCCAGTTAAGCCCTGATACAGCTTTGTTAAAGGCCGCCAGGCATGCCTGGCGGCCTTTTTTCATGCAGCGGCCAGCAGCGCCAGCATCAGCGCAATACGCGCCTTCACTGGCGACAGACCTTGCGCGTCGGCAATGGCATCGGCCGACGTGGCCAACACCCGGCCAAACACGCAGCGCGTGGCGCGCAGTACCGCCACACCCGCCGCCATGGCCCGCAGCAGGGCCGCTTGCAGATCCACATGCAAAGTACCGTTACCGGTACCAGCCACCACGACGCCGGAAACCCCCTGGGCCACCAGAGCATCCACCACCATGCCGCCGGCACCGGCATAGTTCAAGACGATTTCCACGCGCGGCCAATCCCCAGCAGCCGACTCCGTCAACACTCTATTTTTGATAGCTACTTGCGCAGATTCCGCCTGCGCTACAGGCCTGTTTTTCATATGGAATTCAGGTACCGTAGGCCAAGGCCGCAACAGGCGTACCCGCCCCTCTTCCACCAGACCGACCAGGCCCGCTTCGCCAGACGAAAACGCATCCACCTTGTAGCTGTGCACCTTCTGCACATCCAGCGCGCTGTGGATGTTGCCGGCGCACACGGCCACTACCCCCTGGGCTCCCGGCGTTGACGCCACCACGACGGCATCCAGCAGGTTCTGCGGCCCATCTGGCACCAGTGCTGTGGACGGGCGCATGGCGCAGGTCAGCACCACCGGCTTGGTGGGCTGCAGCACAGCCTGCAGGAAATACGCCGTCTCTTCCAGCGTATCGGTACCGTGGGTGATGATGATGCCAGCCACGTCGGCTTGCTCCAGCCAGTAGGCGCAGCGCCGTGCCAGCTGCTGCCACAGGACAAAGCCCATGTCCTTGCTGTCCACCTGCGCAACCTGTTCGGCCACGAACTCCACACCTGTACCCTGAAAGGCCGCCACCGGCCCCAGCAATTGCTCCACACCCACCTCGCCAGCGGTGTAGCCAATGTTGTCACCGGCGCTGGTAGCACGTCCGGCAATCGTACCGCCGGTGCCCAACACCACGATCTTGGCAGGGCTGGAGCCCGCCGCATTTGTATTTACCGCCATGGCTTGCAAACTTTCAAAAACTGGTTAAAAATACAGCTACTGGATATTAAAACAGCCATCTAAACCGCTATCCACACCGCCACGTACCGGAGTCACCCATGGATCTGCCCACGTTTTCCGCCAAACTCACCGCCCGCCAGCAGCAGATTCTGGACCTGATCCAGTCCGCCATCGCCCGCACCGGCGCCCCCCCCACCCGGGCCGAAATCGCCAGCACCCTGGGCTTCAAGTCGGCCAACGCCGCTGAAGAACATTTGCAGGCCCTGGCCCGCAAAGGCGCCATCGAATTGGTCAGCGGCACCTCGCGCGGCATCCGCCTCAAGACCGACACCCTGCGCTCCATCAATGAATCACGCTTCCAGCACACGCTCAGCCAGTTGGCCCTGCCCCTGATTGGCCGTGTTGCTGCCGGCTCCCCGATTTTGGCGCAGGAACACATCGACCAAACCTACCATGTGGAAAGCAGCATGTTCCGCTACAAGCCCGATTACCTGCTCAAGGTGCGCGGCATGTCTATGCGCGACATCGGCATCCTGGACGGTGACCTGCTCGCCGTCCAGTCGGCCAACGACGCCAAAAACGGCCAAATCGTCGTCGCCCGCATTGGCGATGAAGTCACCGTCAAGCGCTTCCGCCGCAACCAGGAACTGATTGAGCTGCTGCCCGAAAACCCCGACTACTCCACCATCGTGGTCGCGCCGGGTGAAAACTTCGCCATCGAAGGCCTGGCCGTGGGGCTGATACGCAATACCTTGCTGAACTGATACAGCCACATAGTCTGCTGAGTTGGCCCCGTGCCGCGCGCCAACCTGTTCCGTGTCCATCGCCAAACAAGCTGAGGGAGTTTCATATGGGAATCGCATCGTTTTCGTCTATTGACCTGCTGGGTTCTTTCCAGGGCTTGGTCGGCTGGCTCATTGCAGGCAGCAGCTCCCGGCGTATGCCGCGCGCCGGGGTGACATCACGCACCAATGTCTGCGCCCCTTACACCGCCACGGGCGCCTTGCGTCCTGCCGCCTACCCACAAGCCACACCACAGCGGCCGCTGCGCGTACTCCGCGTCATGGACGCGCAGCCGTCCGGTGTGGGCCGCATGCGCATCTCGGGCCGCATGGCCGATGTTTGCGCCGAGCTGGACCGCTTGGCCGCCCTGGAAGCGGCCCCTCGGGCGAACGCCTTGCTGCAGTAAAACCTCTGTATTTGGGGCCTCACCGGCCCGGCGCAGGCAGACAGCAAATGCTGGGTGGTCTTTGCGCCAAGGCACAATGCGGGGATGAACATCGTGATCCTCGACGACTACCAAGATGCGGTGCGCAAACTCGATTGCGCCACCAAGCTGGAACCCTATGCAGCCAAGGTCTACACCAACACCGTCAAAGGCTTGGGCCAGCTCTCCGTCCGGCTCAAAGACGCTGACATCATTGTGTTGATCCGCGAGCGCACGCAACTCAACCGCCAGCTGATCGAAAAGCTCCCCCGCCTGAAGATGATTGCCCAAACCGGGCGTATCGGCGCCCACGTGGATATAGCCGCCTGTACCGAACGCGGCATTGCTGTGGCCGAAGGCGTGGGCTCACCCACGGCGCCGGCCGAGTTGACCTGGGCGCTGATCATGGCTGCCACCCGCCGTCTGCCGCACTACATCAGCAACCTGAAGCATGGCGTCTGGCAGCAGTCGGGCCTGAAAACCGCCTCTATGCCACCTAATTTCGGCATGGGCACCCTGCTCAAGGGCAAGACCATGGGTATCTGGGGCTATGGCCGCATAGGCCAGATCGTCACCGGGTACGCACGCGCATTTGGCATGCGGGTTCTGGTCTGGGGTCGTGACACCTCGCGTGCACGGGCGCTGACCGATGGCGTGGAGGTAACGTCAAGTAAAGACGACCTGTTCATGCAATCAGACGTGCTGTCCCTGCACCTGCGTTTGAACGACGAAACCCGGGGCATCGTCACACTGGAAGACCTATCCCACATGAAGCCCACATCCCTGCTGGTAAATACCTCGCGCGCCGAACTGATCGAGCCCGACGCCCTGCTGGCCGGCCTGAACCGGGGCCACCCCGGCATGGCCGCCGTGGACGTATTTGAAAGCGAGCCGATTCTGCAAGGCCACGCGCTGCTGCGGCTGGAGAACTGCATCTGCACACCACATATCGGCTATGTGGAACAAAACAGCTACGAGATGTACTTCAATGCCGCGTTTGACAATGTGCTGAATTTCATCAAGGGCACGCCGACCAATATCGTCAACCCCGGGGCTTTGCAAGTGCGCCGCTAAGTCACAGCTTGCCAATCCATCAAAAAAGGCCTGCCGCTATTTGATTCATAGCGTCAGGCCTTTTTATATGCAAGAGCACTGCAACTCTTGCCTGCGAACCGATGGACTTACTTGTTCTTCGGCGCAATCTTGGCTTCTACCTGTGGATCAAAAAGATCAAACTCCAGTAAATGGCTGTTTGGTGCAGGAGTGGGTGCCGACGAAGGCGGTGGCACCGTGGGAGCGGGCTCGTCGTCAACTTCAAAGTCCAAGCTGGGCGGTACCGACTCTCGGGGTTCCTGCGTATCGGGGGCAACCGGCCGTTGCTCCATGGCCGCAAGTTCGGAATTGGAGAAATCCAGATCCAGGTCAAGATCCAGATCCACCGGGGTTTTCTCGACCGCAGCTTCTTCCACATCGTCCGGCACATCGTCCAGGGTCGCCACAGCCGACTCCGGCATCAACAACATGGGTTGGGTAAACGTGGTTTCACGCGGCCCAGCCTCCTCACCCATGGCCGAGGATTTCAGGCCTGACTCCAGCGGCTGGCGCCCGCTGATACGGCCACCACGCTCCGAAGAAACACCGTCCACCGCCGCCAGCGGTGCCACGCCCCTGCGAACCACGCTCTTGGCCATGGCATACAATAACAGCAACTCGCGGTAGGCCGCGAGATCGAAAGGCTTGATGGGAGCCGCAGCCGGGTCGCGAAACAGGCAGGACTCAATGAAATCCAAAACCTTGGGGCTTTCCCAAAGGGTTTCGATGCTGCTCAGGACTGCAGGGTAGGCCTCCAACGTGCGCCCCTCGTCCGCGTAGGATTCGAAAGCCGGTACATGGCCGTTGAAAATGCGGTTGAATGCATCACGCTGGTGGTTGAACTCGCTCTTGCGGCCCAGGGCGTGGAATATCTTCAGCAGCTCCAAGTAGGCCAGTGGGTTGACTTCGATGTTTTCATCAACGTTCTTGCGCAGAACCTCAATCGCCTGGTCGTACTGGCCCAGCGACACGAAGAACTCGGCATGCTGCTGCACATCCAGAAAATCGTCAGGATACTGGCCCCGCACGGGCTCGGACGTTACACGCGGGCGCAGCGTCGGCGCCTGCGCCGGGGGCACAGGCGATGCCGTCATGGCATTCAGCCGCTGCAAATCGGCTACCAAGGACTCATCCACCTCGGTGTCCTGGTTTGCGCCCGGCAAAGTATTGGGCGGCGGCTGTACCGTCAAGGGGGCAGCCCGGCTGGGGGTTGCCAGGTGCTCTTCCTCTTCGGCGCTGAGTTCGCCATGGTGGGCCCAATCAGTTCCGCCGCCTGCCGTGGTCGACTTGCGCCCGCGGTTCCAGAAAAAGCCTGCAGCAGCCACAGCGGCCGCCAGCAGGCCGGCCAGGGTGTAAATCAGCCCGTCGTCGGAACGGCTGTTTTCCAGCCGGTCCAGGCGCAGCTTGAAGTCCGCTTCATTCTTGGCCAACAAGGCCTTGAGTGCCTTGGATTCGGCCTCCAGGCTGAGCAGCCGTTGCTTTTCCTCCGGGTTTTCCGTCGGCAAATGGTTCAGCTCACGCCATGCGGCGGCGGCTTCTGCGCGTTTCTGCGCGTTTTCTTCGGGGGTCACCACCATATCGGTGGCCGGCTTCAGCTGAACTAGGCGCTCGTCGGGGGTCTCGGCGGCCTCCAGCTTCAAATGCGGCTTGTTGTCTGGTGTTTCTGCCTTGACCACCGGTTTGGACGCAGGCGGTGTTTCTTTGGCAATGACGGGCTTGGGGGCCACCGCTACTTTCGGGGCCGCCTTGGCCGGCGGCACGTTGACGGGGTTCTGTGTGGAGCGTACAGGCGCCGAGCGTGGCGCGGGTGCCGGCGAACGGGCCTGTGCGGGTGCAGGGGCCACGGGTGCCGGCGATGGGCTTGCAGCCGTTGGGCTGGCGACCGTTGCCGCAATGATGGTGGGCACAGCCGCCGAACGCGTCTCTACCGGGAAATCTGTCAAAAAATCGTAGCGACGGGAGGTCTTTTGGCTGCACAGCGAGCGCAACACCACGCCCACGACGGGCTCGTCCACCACCACGGATGAACGCACACGTACCACGGCGTCCTGCGCTTGGGAACCGGCAACCAAAATCACACGTACCCGGTTGGGGTCCACCCGGGTCTCGGCGTGGAACACCTCGGCCTCGAAGCAATTGCTGGCGCTGTCATCCGCAGAGTCCAAACGTACGTCTATCGCCAAATCCAGTGGCTGGCCCAATACGACGGCGCCTCTTGCACGTCCCAGCGACAAGGCGGAACTACCAAAAGCGGCGACGAGAAGGGTCGAACCTAGGAGGGTGTTACGTAATTTCACTGCGATTTGATGACGTTTTTTTAATACAGATAGACCATACCATTACAGGGCGCCACTGGTAACAATTTTAAGCATTGAAATTATGGCCTTAACAACCCCCATTTAAGCCCTATGCGGCGCCCTGCGGGGCCGCAAAACCGTGCCAGCCAGATTTTTCAAACCCCAGGTAACAACCCGTAAACGCGGCAGATAGGTGGGGCGCGACAATCCAGGGTTCAGCGCCAAGCCAATAAGAGACCATGGACGAACCCATACTAACCATTGAAGAACGTGCAGCGATCAATACCGGCCGCTGGTTTTCCACGCTCTCGCCCTCGTTACGACACGATATTCTTCGTTGCGCCTACGTCAAACGCTACCAGGACAATGGACTGATCGCGGCCCGTGGCGACCCGCCAGAAGAATGGATTGCCTGCGCCAAAGGCGCAGTGCGGGTCAGCTCGACCTCGATCTCGGGCAAGCAGATCACGCTAACCTATATGGAGCCAGGCACCTGGTTCGGTGACGTAGCCATCTTCGACGGCGACCGCCGCACCCATGACGCCTATGCACACGGCGACACCACCCTGCTGTGCGTGGCCAAGGCCGACTTCCAAAAAATACTCAGCCAGCACACCGAGCTGTATGAAGCGCTGCTGCGCCTGCACTCGCGGCGTATCCGCCAGCTGTTTGGCCTGGTGGAGGACCTCAACACCCTGCCCTTGCGCGCCCGACTGGCCAAACAGCTGCTGCACCTGGTGCGTAGCTACGGCATTCCCAATCTGGCCAATGCAAACGAGGTGCGCATCAGCCTGCAACTGGCGCAAGAGGAGCTGGCGCAACTGCTGGGTGCGTCGCGCCAGCGCGTGAACCAGGAACTCAAGGCCATGGAGCGCGACGAAGTGATACGCATCGAACCCTCGGGCCTGATGGTGCGGGACCGCGCGGCGCTGCTGCGCATCATCGAGTCCGACGCCTGAGTTAACCGCAGAACCGATTCAGCGGTACTACCTACGCCCCATCCGCCACCAGCATCTGCGCCGACGCGCAGGCTTGCTGGAACAGCTTGCAGACATGTTCCAGCGTAGCCAGGTCAGCGTGACCGTACTCCATGCGCAGCTCCACCCGTCCGTGATGCAAGCGCAGGACAAAGGGCGTCATCTGCTGCACGACCGCCGTGGGCCAGTCCATCAACAGAGGGAGCAAGGACCCCTCCAGCCACTGCTGGGCCTGGGACCGGGTTTCCGCCACGATGGCGTAACGGTCCCAGAAATCCATGGGGGCGCTGCTCCAGCCCACCTGGTCGTACAACGCCAGCCAGCGCGCCTCCTCGGGCAGATCGGTATCCAGCATGGTCTGCACACCATGCGTCACCTGCTCGAAGGCGCGCTGTTCCAGCGCTTCTTTCAAGGGCCGGTTGATCAGCATGATGGCGATCCCGGGGTCCACAGCAAGGTCTGCAAGTACACGCAACTCCGCACCAACGATAAAGTCTCGGTCAGTTTGCATGCGCTGCAAGCGCCAGTCATAGCCATCAACTTTGCCAGCCAGGGCAAAATCGTCGGCAATCTCCGAGCGCTCAAAAACAAAGCCCTGCGCAGCGGCCCAGGCCTCGATCTGGTCCAACTCGTCGCCGCCCTGTACGGCTTCCTGCGCCAGGGCGATCCATTTTTTTATGCGGCCAAACATGCGCTTGCGCCTTCGCCTAAAGTTGAACGCCCCATCGCTTCGCGCAGCGAAGCAATGTACGGATACGAGCCAGTGGGTGCACATCGCCAAAGGGCGAGGAAGAGCGCGACATCTTGTTCGACAAGATCCAATATCCCCAACAATGCACGAAGAAAGCTATGATTTATATAGCTACCAGCGCAAATATTACCTGCACCACAGGTAGTTTTTATCAGAATCTGGAAAATATGGGGATGCGGTGCGTAGTGGTCTACCCGACAGGGATCGAACCTGTGACCCTCAGCTTAGAAGGCTGATGCTCTATCCAACTGAGCTACGGGTAGGAGCTTAAGATTCTAACCTTACGCCTTTGCGACACTCCACCGGCCAGCCCCGTTTGAAAAGACTTCTATGCAATCCATCCACGGACATATCCTGACCCCTGAAGGTTTCGTCAGCGGCCACATCCACTTCGGCGCAGACGGCCGCATTGCCCAGCTGACAGGTACGCCGGTGGACGCGGCACAGGTACGCGATGCCAGCCTGCCGCTGGTGCTACCCGGCTTCATCGACCTGCATGTGCACGGCGGCGCGGGCCACGACATCATGGAAGGCGGCGACGCGGCGCTGCACGTGGCCACGCTGCATGCGCGCCACGGCACCACCAGCCTGCTGGCCACCACCATGACCGCACCGCAGAGCGATCTGGACATGGCGTTTGCCGCCATGGGCCCGCTGTGCGCCCAGCGCGCACCCAACGCCGCGCGGGTGCTGGGCGTGCACCTGGAAGGCCCGTACATCAGCGAGGCGCGCCTGGGCGCACAGCCCCCGTTTGCCCGCCCCGCCAGCTTTGAAGAAATACACCGCCTGCACGCGTTGGCGCCCATCCGCCTCATCACGCTAGCGCCCGAGGTGGGCGGCAACGCCGCACTCATCGAGCAGCTGGTGGCCGAAGGCTTCAAGGTGCAGCTGGGCCACACCACGGGCAGCTACGAGCAAGGCGTGGCTGCGCTACGCTGTGGCGCCACGGGCTTCACACACTTGTTCAACGCCATGTCGGCCCTGCACCACCGCGAGCCCGGCATGGTGGGCGCAGCGCTGGCCCATGCCGAGTTTGCCGAGGTAATTCCCGACCTGCTGCACGTACACCCTGGCGCCATCCACACCGCGCTGCGCGCCATTCCCAAGCTCTACTGTGTGACCGACTCCACGTCGGCCGCCGGCATGCCCGACGGCGACTACAAGCTGGGCCGCCACACGGTGACCAAATGCATGGGCGGTGTGCGCCTGCCCGACGGCACGCTGGCCGGCTCTGTACTCAGCATGGATCAGGCCCTGCGCAACCTGGTGGACAAGCTGGGGCTGGGCCTGGCGGATGCCTCGCACCGCGTCTCCACCTATGCAGCCGACCACATGGGCTGGACCGACCGGGGCCGCTTGCAGCCTGGCGCCTGGGCCGACGTGGTGGTGCTGGACCAGGACTTGGCGCTGCAGGCGGTGTACGTCGAAGGTGGGTTGATCAGCCCGGGCTGACATCGCTACTGTTTTTATAGCTACTTGCGCAGGCGCTATCTGCGCTAGAGCCCAATTTCCTAGAAATCCACGCTACGGTCGTTCCGCTACTCCGTCTGCACGGCGGGCAGCAGCACGGTTACCACCAAGCCGCACTCCGCGTGGTTGTGCAGGCGGATTTCGCCGCCATGCGCCTGGATGATGTTGCGGGCAATGCCCAGACCCAGGCCGGTGCCAGTGCGGTTGTTCTGCTGACCATGGCCCAGGCGCACATGCGGCTCGAAGGCTGCGGACATAGAAGCCTGCGCAATGCCCGGGCCAAAGTCACGCACCTCCACCACCGCCAACGCGCCCCGGTCGCTCAGCCGCAGCTGCACCCGTTCACCATACAGCACGGCGTTGTCCAGCAGGTTGCTGAAAGCGCGCTCCAGCGCCAATGGTTTGCCTTGCACGCTGACGGCGTCGGCCGCGAACTCGATACTGGCGTTGGGGTGGATGGGCCGCTTGGCCAGGCGCGCCAGCAAGGTGTCCAGCCGCACCGGGGTCAGGTTTTCATGGATGTCGGTGTCTTTCACGCTTTGCAGGGCGGCCTTGACCATCACGTCCAGGTCGTCAAGGTCTTCATGGAAGTCGGCCTGCAGGGCCTCGTCGTCCAGTAGCTCGGTACGCAGCTTGAGCCGCATGATGGGGGTTTTCAGGCCATGGGAAATGCCCAGGAACAGCCGCTCGCGGTCCACCAGGTAGCGCTGGATGCGGGCCTGCATTTCGTTGAAGGCGCGGGCGGTGCGGCGCAACTCGGCGGTGCCGGTTTCGGGCACGGGCTCGGGCACGCTGTCGCTGCCAAAGGCATTGGCGGCGGAGGCGATGCGGTTCAAAGGGCGGATCAGGCCGCGCACCAGCAAAACGGCCAGAAGCAGCACCGTCAGCAGGGTCACCAGCTGCAGCGCCACTCGGTCGGCGGTGAGCGGATTGGCGTTGTCGAGAAAGTACGGGTCGGGCATGGGCGCCGCCAGGTACAGCCAGCGCCCCGGCTCGAACTCGGCCTGTATCACCAGCACCGGCGCCGGGCGCGGGCGTATGAGCAAGGTGGCTTCGACCCAGGACTCGGGCAGGTCGCGCACCATGCGGCCGTCGTCAGACACCTGCAGGCCATCCGGCCAGGCGAAGGCCACATCAGGCGCCTGGGCGGTGTGCAGGTTGCGCACCAGGTCGTCGCGCACCACGTCCACCACCGCGTCCACCAGGGTGTTGCCGCTAATCGGCGTCAAGGGCACGCGGGCCCGGTTCACATTGACGAAGAAGCGTGTGCCGCCCATGGTGCGCAGCTGCTCGATCAGGATGGGCCGGTACTTCGGCGGCAGGTCGCGGAAGAAGCGCAGCGCGCCGGCCGCATTCAGCGCCAGGTGCCGGCCCGCCACCAGCGCCTCGGAGCGCGCACTTTCGCGCAGCTGGCGCGCCCACAGCAGCGTGCCCACTAGCTGCGCGCTGCCCACACCCAGGGCCAGCACCAGCACGATGCGGCCCAGCAGGCTGTCGGGCAGCCACCAGTGCAGGCGTTTAGCCATCGCTGGCCGGTACCACGTCGGCAGAGAACACATAGCCGCTGCCGCGCACCGTCTTGATCAGCAGCGGCTGCTTGCCATCGTCGTGCAGGCGCTGGCGCAGGCGGCTGATCTGCACGTCCAGTGATCGGTCCAGCGGGCCCAGGTCGCGGCCCCGGGTTTGCTCCATCAGCCGGCCACGGTCCAGGGTTTCGCCCGCATGCTCGGCAAAAAAGCGCAGCAGGTTGAAGTCCATGCTGGTCAGCACCACCAGGGCGCCCGCCGGGTCGGTCAGCTGGCGCTCCAGCAGGTCCATGGTGAAGCCGGCAAAACGCAAATAGCGCAGTGCCGCCCCGCCCCCGCCCAGCTGCATACGCCGGTGGATGGCCTTGATGCGGGCCAGCAATTCGCGCGGGTTGTAGGGCTTGGCGATGTAGTCGTCGGCGCCCAGCTCTAGGCCGACGATGCGGTCGGTGTCGTCGGCACTGGCGGTCAGCATGATGATGGGCACGGGCGACTGCTTGCGCACCGTCTGGCACAGGGTGAAGCCGTCGGTATCGGGCAGCATCACGTCCAGTATCACCAGACTCAGCTCGTCCTTGAAGCGTTCGAACTCGGCCAGAAAGCTGGCGCCGTCGTGCGCCACGCGTACCTCGTACTGGTGTTTCTCCAGGTAGGTCTTGAGCAGGTTGCGGGTTTTTTGGTCGTCGTCCACGACCAGGATGGTTCTGTTCATACGCTAGGTTTTAACGTTCTGCGGTAGGGGCGCGGATCACGGCGGCCAGCCGGCGCTGGGCCTCGGCGGACTCCATGCGCGGGTCGGCCAGGAAACGCCACAGGGTTTGGGCGACCGCGTCCTTGATGGATTCGTCGGCCGCCATGCGGTGCGCCAGGCTGGGCACGCGCGCACTGCGCGGGTCGGCAAAAGTGTCCCAAGAGTCGCGCGCACAGCTGTCCAGGCTGCTGATGTCAATGTCGCGGTGCGTGGGCACCGAGCCCTTGATGCGGTTGTAGGCCAATTGCGCCGGCACGCTGGAGACCAGCTCGGCCACCCTCTCCTGCGTAGCCTCGCGGTGCCGCGCGTTCACCAGCATGGCCAGGGTGTCGATACTGTAGAGGTGCATGTTCTCGGTGCCGGGCACGACCACGCAGCCAAAGTCTTTGCTCGGGCTGGCGCCCCAGGCCATCAGCTCACCCTTGGCCCAGTCGCCCATGATCATCATGCCCACATTACCCAGAAGCAACTCACGGGCGGCGTCGGTCCAGGTTTGTTCACGCGGGGTGTCGCCATTCACAGTGCGCAGCCAGCGCAGGCGGTTCAGCGCACGCTCCACGCGCGGGTCCAGCCAGGCACTGCTTTTGCGTTGCACGATCAGGTCGCGGTACAGGGCCGGGCCGACCTCACCCAACAGCACGGACTCGAACACGGTGGCGATCTGCCAGGGCTCGTCGCTCCAGGCCAGCGGCTTGGTGCCGGCGGCCAGCAGCTTGCGCGACAGCAGTTCAAACTCGGCCCAACTGCGCGGCGGCGTCAAGCCCAGGCGGGTGAAGATGCGGCGGTTGTACAGCAGGGTGTTGATGCGGTGTATGCCCAGCGGCGCGGCGATCACATCGCCCTGGTAGCTCACCAGTTCCATCACCGTGGGAAACAGGCTTTGCGCCCAGCGCTGGCGCGCAGCCACGCTGTTCAGCGGCAACACCAGACCCACGTCGGCCCAATCGGTCAGTGTAGTGCCTATCAGTTGTGCCACGTCCGGCGGGTCACCCAGCAGCACCCGGCTCTTCAACACCTTGACCGCCGCCATGCCGCCACCACCGGGAATGGCTGCATCGCGCCACTGCACGCCGTTGGCCGCCAGGTACTGGCTGAGCTGATTGGCAGCCCGGCGCTCGCTGGTCGATGTCCACCAGTGCAGCACGTCCACCGGCTGGGCCTGCGCCTGTACTGCCGGCAGCATGCCCAGCCAACCGGCCAGACCCAAGACGAACAAGGCGAATACTTTCATTTCCTGTCGAAATGTAATGTTATGTGAGCCCGGCGCCCGGCAGGCCGCCCCAGCCGCCCAGGCACGGCGTACCGCAACGTAATAAAGCGTAATGCTGCAAAGCAGGAGGCGAAATAAACATAAACAAAATCAACAACTTAAACAGTAAGTTACGCGCAGGCTGGTGGTTTGATGTTACGCACATCACAGCATAACCTCCGGGCCACTGTGCACCCAGACATCCCGTCCGTAGTGGCAGTCAGGTTCAACCAACGACCAGGAGAACACACCCCATGCGCTACCAACTCCGCCTTGCCGCCACCGCCGTGGCTCTTGTTTGCAGCGGCCTTGCCAGTGCCGGCAGCCTCACCATCGAGAGCTGGCGTGTCGACGACAAAGCCCTGTGGGAAGAAGTTTTGTTGCCCGCCTTCAACAAGACAAACCCCAACATCACCATCAAGTTCTCGCCCACTTCGCCACCCGAATACGACTCGGCGCTGAACACCCGCCTGACCGCAGGCACCGCCGGCGACCTGATCACCTGCCGCCCATTTGACGTATCGCTGGACCTGGCCAAGAAAGGCTTTCTGGAAAAGCTCAACGGCATCCCGGGCCTGAAGAACTTCCCCGAATCCGCCCAGGTGGCCTGGCAGTCGGACGATGGCAAGAGCACCCACTGCATGCCTATGGCGTCGGTGATCCACGGCTTTTTCTACAACAAAAAGGTGTTTGCCGACCTGGGCCTGAGCGTGCCAGTGACCGAAGCCGACTTCTTCGCCGCGCTGGACAAGATCAAGGCTGCCGGCAAGGTCACACCGCTGGCCCTGGGCACCGCCGACCAGTGGGAAACCAACCAGATCGTCTTCACCGGCATTGGCCCGAACCATTGGAAGGGTGAAGAAGGCCGCAAGGGCATCATCAGCGGCAAGAAGAAGTTCACCGACCCCGAGTTCGTCAGCACCTGGGAAACCATGGCTAAGTGGGCACCCTATATGTCCAAGGGCTACCAGGCGCAGACCTATGGCGATTCGCAAAACCTGTTCGGCTCCGGCCGCGCCGCCATCTACCCCACCGGCTCGTGGGACATCTCGTACTTTGAGCAAAACAGCAAGGTTGATTTTGGCGCCTTCAAACCACCGGTGCAAAAGGCCGGTGACCCTTGCTACATCTCGGACCACACCGACATCGGCATGGGCATCAATAGCAAGAGCAAGAACAAGGCCGACGCCCAGGTATTCCTGAACTGGCTGGCGAGCAAGGAGTTTGCCGACCTGTACACCAACAAGGCCACCGGCTTCTTCTCGCTGTCCAGCCATGCCATCGAGGTGAAGAACCCGGTCGCCAAGGAAATGATCGGCTGGCGCAACCAGTGCAAAAGCACCATCCGCCTGAACGCACAAATCATGAACCGCGGCACGCCGAGCATGGAAAACGAGCTGTGGAACGTGAGCTCGCAGGTCATGAACCTGAAGATGGCACCCAAGGATGCGGCCCAGCAGATCCAAGCCGGGTTTGCCAAGTGGTACACGCCTAGCAAGTAAAGCGCCCAATCCCCCGTTCGCGTTGAGCCTGTCGAAACGCCCCTCCGAGAGGGCTTCGACAAGCTCAGCCCGAACGGGACTTTATGACCCTTCCGCTTCTTTCTCCGACCAACAAGGTCTCCCATGAAACAAGGATTCTCCTGGCGAGTGCTGGTGTTCATCGCACCCGCCCTGCTGATCTACGCCGTGTTCAGCGCCTGGCCGCTGCTGGACACGCTGCGGCTGGGCCTGTACAGCACCAATGACACCGGTGTGCGCAGCTTCTCCGGCCTGGCCAACTACAGCACCATCTTGCAAGACCCGCAGTGGTCGGCCAGCTTCTGGAACGCCATGCGCAACAACCTGAAGTTCTTCGGCATCCACATGCTGCTGCAGAACCCGATCGGCCTGCTGCTGGCGGCCCTGCTGTCGCTGCGCAATGTGCGCTTTGCGGCCTTCTACCGCACGGTGTTCTTTCTGCCGACGCTGTTGTCGGTGGTGATCGTGGGCTTTGTCTGGCAGCTGATTTTGTCGCCGCTGTGGGGCGTATCCGAGCACCTGCTGTCGCTGGTCGGGCTGCAGGACTGGTTCGCGCCCTGGCTGGGGCTGGAATCGTCTGCCCTGGTCACGCTGTCGCTGATGTCGGTGTGGCAGTACGTGGGCATTCCCATGATGCTGATCTACGCCGCGATGATCGCCATCCCCGAGGACGTGATCGAAGCCGCCGTGGTGGAAGGTGCCTCGCCCTGGCGCATCTTCTGGCAGATTCGTCTGCCGCTGATTTTGCCGACGCTGGGCCTGGTGACCATCCTGACCTTCGTGGCCAACTTCAATGCGTTTGACCTGATCTACACCGTCAAAGGCGGGCTGGCCGGGCCCAACTACAGCAGCGACATTCTGGGCACGCTGTTCTACCGCACCTTTTTTGGCTACCAGTCGCAGGTGGCCAGCGCCACCATGGGCGCGGCCGTGGCCACGCTGATGTTCCTGGTGATTCTGCTGGGCGTGGCGGCTTACTTTCTGCTGGTGCAGCGCCGCCTGCAGCGCTTCGCCCTGTGAGGACATGATGGCTAAACCTATGATGAAAGTTGCCCCCAGCCGGGTGTTCGTGCACGCCGCCCTGCTGGGCTACCTGGCATTGGCCTTGGCGCCCATCCTGCTGGTGTTCATGAACTCCTTCAAGGAGCGCGGTGCGATATTTGACGACCCGCTGGCCTGGCCCACGCCCGAGACCTTTTCACTGATCGGCTACCACAAGGTACTGGCCCGCTCGGACGTGTGGCTCTACTTTGGCAACAGCTTCATCGTCACCGTGGCCTCGCTGTTTTTCATCCTGCTGCTGGGCTCCATGGCGGCCTGGGGCCTGACCGAATACCGCTTCAAAGGCAGCCGCTGGCTGCGCCTGTTCTTTGCCTTCGGCATCATGGTGCCGATACGCCTGGGCACGGTGTCCATCTTGCAAACCATGGTCAGCCTGGGCCTGGTGAACACCCTCACCGCCCTGGTGCTGGTGTACATCGCCCAAGGCCTGCCGCTGGCCATCATGATCCTGTCGGAATTCATGGGCCAGGTGCCGGGCGAGCTGAAGGACGCAGCGCGCTGCGACGGCATAGATGAATTCCGCATCTTCTTCCAGGTGGTGGTTCCGCTGATACGCCCCGCCATTGCCACGGTAGCAGTGTTCACCATGGTGCCGATCTGGAACGACCTGTGGTTCCCGCTGATCCTAGCGCCCTCGGAGAAGACCCAGACCATCACCCTCGGCATCCAGCAGTTCGTGGGCCAATACGCCACCGACTGGAATGCCGTGCTGGCCGCGCTGGCCCTGGCCATCGTGCCGGTAGTCGTGCTCTACGCCCTGTTTTCCCGTCAACTGATACGCGGCATCACCGCCGGCGCAGTCAAGTAACCCGTTAAAAAAACCATGGCAAAAGTTTCCATCCAAAACGTCTCCAAGTCCTTTGGCAGCACGCCCGTTTTACAAGACATCAGCCTAGACATAGAACATGGCGAGTTGGTGGTGCTGGTCGGCCCCAGCGGCTGCGGCAAGTCCACCCTGCTGCGCGTACTCTGCGGCCTGGAAGCCATCGACAGCGGCACGCTGCGCATAGGCGACGACGACGTCACCCACCTGCCCCCGGCCGAGCGTGGCATCGCCATGGTGTTCCAAAGCTATGCGCTGTACCCGCACATGACCGTGTACCGCAATATGGCTTTCGGCCTGAAGATCCATGGCGCCGACAAGGCCGAAATTGAACGCCGGGTGGTGGAGGCCGCCAAGGTGCTGCACATAGACCACCTGCTGCAGCGCCTGCCGCGCGAACTGTCTGGCGGCCAGCGCCAGCGCGTAGCGATTGGCCGCGCCATCGTGCGCGAGCCGCGTCTGTTCCTATTCGACGAACCGCTCTCCAACCTGGACGCCGCGCTGCGCGCCAAGACCCGCATCGAGCTGGCCCGCCTGCACCGCGATCTGGCCGCCACCATGGTCTACGTAACGCACGACCAAATCGAGGCCATGACCTTGGGTGACAAGATCGTGGTGCTGCACGAGGGCCGGGTGCAGCAGGCCGGCACGCCGCTGTCGCTGTACCAGCAGCCCGCGAACCGCTTTGTGGCCACCTTCATAGGCTCACCCACCATCAACCTGCTGCCTGCGCGCGTCATCGAGCTGGCGGAGAACGGCGTGCGCGTGCAACTGGGCAATGGCTGCAAATTCCTGGCCACGGTGGACAACACCGGGCTGCAAGTGGGCGAATCGGTAGAGATTGGCATGCGGCCCGAACACTGTGAAATCCTCTCCGGCGACCGTGCGCCGGGTGTGGACGATGCCGCGCTGGACGCAGAGATCAGCCTTGTGGAACACCTGGGTGAATCCAATCTGCTGTACCTGAAGACCGACGACGGCCAGGAGCTGGTGGTGCGCGGCGATGGCAATGCCCTGGTGCGCCTGGGCGACTCGGTCATCGTGCGTGCCGCGCCCGAAGCCATGTACCTGTTCCGCGCCGATGGCAGCGCCTGCCCGCGCCTGCGCCCCGGCAATATGCGATCGGCCCACACGGTATGACGCAGCCAACCAACTTACCCGCACACATCCACTACCTGGTGGGGGTGGATGGCGGCGGCAGCAGCACCCGCGCCCGCCTGACCCTGCGCGACGGCACGCTGCTGGGCGAAGGCAAGGCCGGTGCATCCGGCCTGATGCAAGGCATTACCCAGGCCTGGAAAAACATCTCGCTGGCCATTGAACGTGCGACGCAGGCCAGCACGCTGGGCGACCAACCCGCGCCCGACCTGCACAACTGCGCGCTGGGCATAGGCATTGCAGGCTACAACCACACCGGCTGGCGCTCTGCCTTTCTGGCGGCCAACCCGGGCTACACCCACCTGGTCGCGGATTCCGATGTATTTACCGCTCTGCTGGGGGCGTACCAGGGCCGGCCTGGTGCCTTGGTCATCGCGGGCACCGGCACCGTGGCCCAGGCCCAGCATACGGACGGCCGGCGCTCTGGCGCCGGTGGCTGGGGCTTTCCGTCGGGTGATGAAGGTGGTGGCGCCGTGCTGGGGCTGCGCGCTGTCAACCGGACACAGCAGGCGCTGGACGGCCGCTGCCCGCCCAGCCCGCTGACGCACGCTGTACTGGAGGCCGCAGGTCCGTCTGCCGATGCCTTGCTGACCTGGTGCTGCGCCGCCGGCCAAGCCGAATTTGCCACGCTCGCCCCGCTGGTGTTCGACTGCGCAGCGCAAGATCCGTTCGCCGCCCAATTGCTGGACGAAGCCGTCCACACGCTGGAGCGCCTGGCGCTGTCGGTAGACCCGATGGGCCAGCTACCCCTGGCCATCTGGGGCAGCATAGGCCAGCGTTTGGCGCCGCGCCTGCCCGCCTACCTGCACGCACGGCTGGTACAACCCCAGGCCGATGCATTGCAAGGTGCCCTGCAGCTACTTGTCATGCACTTTGCCTAGAGTGCCCAGCTTTGACACTCTTTTTGCAACACACCATGAAACCACGCATACATACCACCCTGTGCATCGGCCTGCTGGCCGCTCTATGGACACCGGCCTGGGCCGAACCCATAGACGCGCCGGCCCAGGAGCGCGCCGCCAAGATCATCCAGACTGGCATCTACTACTACTGGAACGGTGGCGACCTGAAACAGGCCGAGAAGGACTACTTCAAGGGCATCACCCTCAAAGGCAAGTACGACATCGTAGAAAACAGCTTCCGCGAAGCCTCCAAGTTGCAGCCCGAGCGGCTGGACCTGCTGTTCGGCGTGGCCTCTGCCCAGGTGCTGCAAAAGAATACTGCGGGTGCACTGCAAACCTGGTCCGACATCTGGGCCAAGGACAAGCAGGGCTTTGAAGCCCCCATGCTGCAAGCCGCCTATCTGCGCGCCCTGGGCCAGACCGAGGCATCCGACGCCATTCTGGCCACGCTGGCGCAAACCCAGCCGGAGCGTACTCGCGCCTACCAGGACAAATTTGCCCGCGCCACCCGCATGATGGCCCTGCCCATCCGCACCACGGCCAGCCCCGGCATGCCGCAGGACAAACACGCCATCGTGGTACTGGGCTATGCGTTAGGCAAAGGCGGCGTCATGCAGCCCACCTTGCTCAAACGCCTGGACAAAGCCCTGGAGCTGACCCTGCTGTATCCCAAGGCGCCGTTGGTGCTGTCTGGCGGTGTGCAGCAAGGCGGCATCACCGAGTCCTATGCCATGGCCGAATGGCTTGCCGCCAAGGGCATAGACCGTTCACGCCTGGTACTGGAAGACATGGCCAAGGACACGGTAGGCAATGCCGTCAACTGCGCCGCCATCCTCAAAGACCTGGGCGTCAGCCACGCCACCCTGGTGTCCAGCGCCAGCCACATCCGCCGCGGCCTGACCCTGCTGGACGAAGCCAGTCGCAACCAGGGGCTGGACCTGCAATGGGACAGCCTGGTCGAGCTGGACTACCCCAGCGTGGAAGAAGCCCAGAAGGTCACTGAACAAGAGCGCGTGGTGATCTACCGCGACCTGATGCGCACCAGCGGCATCTGGGCCTTCCCCGGCATACAACAGTAAACCCAACTATGAACAGTTCCACACCTACCCATATGTACGCCGAGGCGGTCGCATCCGCCCAGCAAGTCCAGCTACAACTGGCTGCCGACGCCGACCGCTATGCAGCCCTGGGCGCCGCCCTGCGCGCCCGCCCGCCCCACGGCACCGTGACCATTGCGCGCGGCAGCTCGGACCATGCAGCCGCCTACATGGCCTACCTGATCATGGCGCGCAACGGCCAGTTGGTTACCTCCCTGCCCATGTCGCTGCTGACCCTGTACCAGGCACCACTGGCCATAGAACACATGCTGGCCATATCCATCTCGCAATCCGGCCGCAGCCCGGACCTGGTGGAGCCCATGCAGCTGTTCCAACGCGCGGGTGCCAGCACCGTAGCCCTGGTGAACGACGTGGCCTCACCGCTGGCCGCCGCCGTGGACTGGGCCATGCCCTTGCACGCCGGCCCCGAGCTGAGCGTGGCCGCCACCAAGAGCTTCATCTGCGCCCTGGTTGCCGGCGCCCGCCTGGCCGCCTGCTGGAGCGAGCAAAACGACTTCATCGCCCACATGGCCGGCCTACCCGAGGCGCTGCACCAGGCCTGCCAGCAAGACTGGTCCGCCGCCATCGCCCCGCTGCTGAACGCCGAGCGGCTGATGGTCATAGGCCGCGGCCCTGGCCTGGCCATTGCCAATGAGGCCGCGCTGAAGTTCAAGGAAACCTGCGGCATCCAGGCCGAAGCCTTCAGCGCCGCCGAAGTCAAACACGGCCCCATGGCCCTGGTCAGCGACGCCTACCCCATGCTGGTGTTCGCCCCGCGCGGCCCGGCCCAGGCCAGCCTGGTGGCGCTGGCCGCCGAGATGCGCGAGCGCGGCGCCCGCGTGCTGCTGGCCGCACCGGCCGACGTCACCAGCCGCGACCTGACCCTGGCCACCGCGCCGCACGAAGACCTGGACCCGATCACCGCCATCCAGAGCTTCTACCTGCTGGTCGAAGCCGTAGCCCGCGCGCGTGGTCAGGACCCGGACCGGCCACGGCATTTGTCCAAGGTGACCAGCACGCGCTGAGCTTGCGCCCGGGGGTTTCTCAGAAATCAGTATCAAATTGATAGCTGCTACCGCAGAGAATACTTGCGCTAGAGGCTATTTTCATTACTAAAAATTAGTCACTTTTTTGTAGTGACTCGGTTGCTTGGGCTGCTGGGAGTCGTCGATCTACGGATAGACTTTGTTGCGTTCAGCACGGTGCTGGCAGTCTCTTGCCGAGCCGCATACATCATGAAATATCTTCGCCAGCTTCTTGTTCTTTTCGCAGCTGTTGCGTGCCCCCTCGTTGACGCGCAGACGGCGAGCGCTTTGCCGCGCAGGCTCAACGACTCCCCGATTCCCGCTGCATCAAATGCATCCATTTCGGCATCCAATGCGGCTGTGTTCAAAGCTTGTGCGGCCGCTCCGACAGCCAATGGAGCATGTCCGCTTGATGCGGTCTTCGGGCTCTTCAAACTCGCCCCGAACAACGACGTGCTGGACTTCAAGGTTTCAGACACAGTCCCTCGGGTGCTCAACCAAAGCTACGGGTGGATCTTGAAACTCAACCAGATGACTGGCAAGGTCCGTGTTCTCGAACGCATGACATTGCCCGAAGCCCCGAAGACGTGGGGCGCCGGCGGCCAGCCTTACGGCACCTCAGCGGATCGCAAGACGATTTCGCTGGATGTGACCCTGACTATTTACAACGGCACCATCTCAAAGTCTTGGGACGTGGCCAATGGCGATCCTCCCGGCCACTACCTGATCAGCGCGTTCATCGAAAATTCCGCGCCGGTGCAGTTCGAGTTCGATGTCATTGATCCGCGATGACCAACCGCCCCAAACCGATATAAGTCCTCCCCGCAAATCCCCCCGCTCAACAGCAAATTGCGGCGCACCGGACTGCAAAAGCCGTCGCTACCGTGAGCCTGCATGGCTCGGGCAGGTTGAACGTGGTCCTCCAGCGGTGACTACGAATGCGCCAGTTGCATTGTGGCGACACATTGGACAAAGGCAGAATAAGGCCGAGGCTGCGTGGAAATGTTGGCTACTCGATAACTCCTGAAAACCACCCCCTCAGATCGACGCTGGTTGCGTCTTCTCTGGTTCGTTAAGGGGTCAACGCCCCTCTAAAACATGGACGTCTGGCGTTTTCACACAGCCTCGACTAGAAGCCGACGTTCACTGATGACCGTCAAAGGATTGCTTCAGGCTGGTTGCGGCCGTTGGCAGGTGTTCGGCGAATAGGTACTATCGGCCAGAACCAGTCATTGGCTTGCGCGGAAGAATCTAGCCGTCCAGCGACGAACAGATCGCGAAAACTTCAGTTGACCACAAAGTGAAAGAGGATGCCTCTATACCCAATTTATGGAGCCCGTCGTTTCAAAGCCGTAAGCTAGCGTTGCCTTCGAAGCCATGTAGCAAGCGTTACAAAGTTGCGGATGGAGAGATCGCAATGCGCGGCTGATTCGGCTTACACCAGGGTAAGAGTCACAGTAAAGAGCAGAGGTGTTGTCATGGGGACTTCGGTGCCATTAAGCAGGCTGCAGCCAGCAACTTGATGCAGCCGCCAATCCAATAGGCCAGGCGTTGTCTGTGCATGAACGGTTTTGGTGCCCTACGCTAGTTGGACGCCGTTTTTCCGGGAATAAGCGACTGTTTCTGTACCCACGCTACGAAGCGATCCACCCAGCTTTACAAGAATTCTTTGCTTTCCGTGCCGATATTGCCGTCGGTGTCAAACAGGCCTTCTTTGCCATGGAGAAAGACTTCAGGTTGGCCCATGACGGGAACGTCCAAGTATGCGAGAACGTTGCGCAAATGCTGTTGCGCCATCGCAGTACCGATTACGTCTACCGATACGCACAATATCCTCGCATGTCGCATTTGATCCACGTAAAGCAGCCCAGTTAGGTCACAGTCAACAAAACAACACAACCTCGGTCACCATAGATCGACGCTACCGGGTTCCGCTACCCAGTGGATGCACTTTTTGCACATTGGTCAGCGTGTTTTCAGCACGGAAGGTAGCGCCGTTCACATTTCTGTTTATCCCATTGGGAGGAGTCTTCGGAACGGGCTGTGGATTTCTACCCGGGTGAGGCAAGGCATGCAGCGTCGGTTCAATATTCGGAAAGAGCCACATCAGCATCTAGGACAACGGCAAAGATAACTGACCAGGACATACGGCGGTTTGAAGTTCAAAATGCGAGGCGTTGCTGGTCATCTGCGTCGACGAGCGCGCCCCCGTCTTGACGTTGTCCAGGCCGGTGTCCATTTTTCCGTAGATCGTCACCGACGACTGCAACGCGACGGTCAGTCGAATTGCAAAGGCGTCCAACAGGTCCGCTGACGCTAGTCCACCATGGTCACGGCACGCATGGTGGCCCTGGCAACCAGCGAGTCTTGAGAGATGGCCAACGGCGCAAGAGGAGTGAAGGCGATCTTGTCTGCCTCCTTCTGCGATATGCCGAGAGCTCTGAGCAGCATCGCGACGACCAGTTCTGGATAGTCCTGAGCTGCTTCTCCGGTCACTAACCTGGCAATGGCCATTAGGGCCTGGCCACCGATCAGGTCAAGCACCACTTCCGTTGACACGCGATGGAATCGCCCTGACGCGTAGCCAGCCTCGAGGTGTTGAGGTACGTACTCATAAATGAGGTTGTTTGGGCTGGCCAAGTGAAGGCCGGTACTCACGATGAAGCGCGCAAAAAGGGGGAACGCCCGAGCCTTGTAGAGGTACAGGCGCACACCGGTGGCAATGCGAACCGCGGGGTCTTTGTATTTGTTGACCTCGCTCTCGATCGCGTTGACCAGTTCGTTGCTCAGCTCTTCGGCCACCGCAAGGAGCAACTCTTCGTTGGTGCGGAAGTAATTGTAGAAGGTGCCTTGCGAGACGCCGGCGGCGGCGATCACCTCCTGGATCGCGCTGGCTCCGACTCCCTTATCGGCAAATACCGCTAACGCGCATTCGACAAGCCGCGCGCGCATTCGCTCGCGCCGTTCGGCCGCCACTCTGCTGCGATGGTCGGGCTTGTTTTGGTTGGTCATCGATGCTGAAGGAAATGAAGAAGATACGGATATTAGAAGTCTAAGGGAAAACGAGAGACTTGTCATAATGACATATACCTCAGTATGATGATGGCAAATGACTGGAGTCTTTTCAATGAACCTAGCTGACCTGCAGCTTCCCTTAATCACCAGGACCGTTCGCGTCGACGGCAGGGATATTCACTTTTCCGAGGCGGGTTCGGGCTACCCGCTATTGCTTCTACATGGTGGCGGGCCGGGCGCTTCGGGTGTGCCCAACTACGAGCGCAACATCGCGGAGTTGGCGCGCCAGTTCCGCGTCATCGTGCCGGACATGCCAGGCTACGGCAGCTCGACCAAGGGCTTGAGCCGCATCGATCCATTCGGTGACTGCGCCCGCGCGATGCTGGCGCTGCTGGACGAGCTCCAGATCTCTCGTGCCTGCGCGGTAGGCAATTCCCTTGGAGGAGCCTGCGCGTTGCGCATGGCGCTGGATCACCCGCAGCGCATCGCAGGTCTCGTGCTGATGGGGCCGGGTGGCGTCGACACTACGCGCAGTCTTCCGACGGCGGGCCTCAAGCAACTGCTGGACTACTACAGCGGCGAAGGCCCGACCAAGGACAAGCTGCGCACGTTTATAAGGCAATACCTGGTATACGACGGCAGCCGGATTCCGGATTCGGTGATCGACGCGCGATACCAGGCGAGTCTGGATCCGGAGGTTGTCGCGCAGCCGCCGCTGGTCAGGCCTAAGGGCCTGCCGAAGTTCTCGCTGGTGGACTTCACGCGCGACCCCCGGCTGCAGACGCTGCAGACGACCACGCTTGTGCTCTGGGGAACCGAGGATCGCGTCAACCGCCCCAGCGGCGCGCACTCGCTGCAACGGCGCATGCCCAACTGCGACGCTTACCTTTTCAGCCGCACGGGGCACTGGGTGCAATGGGAGCGGTCCGAGGAGTTCAATGCTGCCGTGATTGCGTTTGTGCGGAAGCAGGAGGAGGCGCAATGAACTCGCGAGCATCCATCGTCATTGCCGGCGGCGGGCCGGTGGGTATGTGTGCCGCCATCGAGGCGGCTCGACGGGGTATTGACATCATGGTCATTGAGGCGAGATCGGCCGATGCGCCTGCCGATGCCAAATGCAACACCGTGGCATCCCGCACGCTGGAGACTTTGCGGCGTTTCGGCATCGCGGATGAAGTGCGGGCCGCCGGCCTACCTGATGACTACACCACCGACGTCATCTACGCCACTAGCCTGGCGGGGCCGGAGCTCACTCGCATCAAGCTTCCGTCCCGCGATGAACGTGCCCTGGAGCCGCTTCGCGCAGACTTTCCGGATGCCCACTGGCGCACGCCCGAACCTTTCGTTCGGGTGAGCCAGCTTTACTCCAATCCGATCATCGCCCGATGCATGCATGCCACGCCTGGCATCACCGCGCGTTATGAAACTGAGGTGCTCTCCTACTCCCAGTCCGAGCAAGGCTTGTCCGTCCGGATCAGGGACAAGACTGGCTCGGAGTCCACCGTTTCATGCCAATACCTGATTGGAGCGGACGGAGGACGCAGCGTGATCCGACAGGCAATGGGCGTACGGTTGGCGGGCGATGCTGAACTCGCTCACATGCGCTCGACTTTGATCCATGCGCCTGGCTTGCGGCGCCTGTTCGGATCGCGCCGGCCGGCCTGGATGAGCTGGATCGTGAATCACCGGGTGCGGGGCGTAGTCGTCGCGATCGACGGATGCGACACCTGGCTAGTGCACCGTCAACTGCCGGCTGACGTGCGTGATTTCGAGGCACTGGACCTGCACGGTTCCATCCGTGACCTGCTTGGCGTCGATGAGAGCTTCGCTTACAACGTGCTTCACCACGAGGATTGGGTGGGACGTCGCCTGGTGGCCACCCAGTTCCGCGACGGCCGCGTCTTCCTCGCCGGCGACGCAGCCCATCTGTGGGTGCCGTTCGCGGGCTATGGTATGAACGCCGGTATCGCCGATGGCGTGAGCATTGCGTGGCTGTTGGCTAACGTACTGCAGGGCTGGGCCGATCCGGCGATGCTGGATGCCTACGAGGCCGAACGACAGCCTATCACCGAGCAGGTGTCGCGCCACGCGATGCAGAGCATGCTTGACACGTTGGAGACGCTAGGCAGCGGCACGGCGCCCGCGGCGCTTTCGTCGCGTTTTAACCCCGCGGGCATTGCCATGCGTAAGCTGATGGGCGCCAAGCTGTACAAGCTCAACGTTCCACAATTTTCGCCAGAAGGTCTGAACTTCGGCTACTACTACGAGCGCTCGCCCATCATCTCGTATGACGACGAGCAGCCGCCAGAGTATGGTATGGGCCAGATCACGCCATCGACCGTCCCTGGTTGCCGCATGCCTCATTTCTGGATTGCGTCCGACGTGTCTGTATATGACAAGCTCGGGCCGGTCTACACGCTGATCCGATTCGACGCTAAGGTTGCCGTCGATAGCTTGCTCGGTGCCGCGGCGGAGGCTGCCGTGCCAATCACATTGCTGGACGTGCCGGCGCGGCCCGGCGACCTCGCCTTCCGCCATGCGTTGCTCATCGTGCGGGAGGACCAGCACGTGGCCTGGCGCAGCGACCGGGCACCCGCCGATCCAGCAGCGCTGATCGATCTACTGCGAGCAAAGCCGACAACCAGCGCAACCGCAAGACAATGTGACACGGCTCGGTGGACCGCATGATCGATAGCTTGTTCGGCCGAGTCCACCTTGGCTATGTTCTTATCGAGTCGGCCAGGGCCGCCGCCTGGAAGCGTTTCGCGGCCGACGGAATCGGTCTGCATGTCGACGACCATGCGGCTGGCGAACTGGCCCTGCGCGTCGATGGCTGCGCGCGGCGTCTGATTGTGCAGCCGGGCCCTGCAGAGGATGTCGTGGCCCTCGGTTGGCAACTCGATGGCGAAGACGCACTGGGTCTCGCGTTGGACCGTCTGCGTGACTACGGCGCCACCGTGCAGTGGCATCCGGGTACCGATGCGGCGCTGCGCGGGGTGCAAGAATTCTGGTCCTGTGTCGGACCGAAGCGAACCGCTATCGAGCTGTTCACTCAGCCGCTGATGACACAGGAGCCGCTGCGCATGAGGGCGAGCGGTTTCTTGACGGGGAGTGCAGGACTCGGCCACACCGCCATCACCACGCGCGAGCCGGAGGCGATGCAGCGCTTCTGGCAGAAGGTGTTCGATGCTCGGGTGTCCGACTGCATCGAGGACCGCATGAGCGGCATTGATCTCGAGTTCACGTTCCTGCGCCTGAACGAACGGCATCACTCGGTCGCGATCGCGTCCACGCGCGGACTGCGCATGAACCCGCTGCGCACGAGCATCCACCACTTGAACCTACAGGTGGCGAGTCTCGATGACGTGGTGGAGGGTTATCGTCGTTGTCGTGAACTCGGTTATCCGATCGCCAACGCGATCGGTCAGCACCCGAATGACAAGGAGCTGTCGTTTTACGTACAGACGCCTTCGGGCTTCGAAATGGAGCTGGGATGGAACCCCATCGTCGTGACCGAGAAGGCGGAGCGCCACTGGACGCCTCAAGCTTACCGTGGTATCAGTCTGTGGGGCCACTATCCGGAGAACCTGAGCGTCAGCGGGAATGCGCGAAGGATCGGGCGCGGCTTGCTGTCTCTGCTGCGTCGCGAATACACTGCGGGTTCGGTGCCATGAAGAACGCAGGCATTGAATTCGACGTCGTCATCGTTGGCCTCGGGCCGTCAGGGCTGGTGCTGGCGCACACGCTCGGAATGCGTGGCGTGACGGTGCTGGTGCTGGAACGCGAGCCGGCGTTCTACGGCAACGCGCGAGCGGTCTATACCGACGGCGAGTGCATGAGGATCTTCCAGTCGATCGGCATGGCGGATCGGCTGCTGAGCGACATGATCGAAGACGTCCCCGTTCAGCTGATGCTACCGGACGGAACATGCCTGGGCACGCTGATGAATGGGGACAGACCTTACGGATGGGCCGTGAGTCAGTTCTTCTATCAGCCTTTCCTTGAGACAGCGCTTGCCGACGAATTGGCGAAGTATCCCAACGTCCACGTTCTTCGCGGGCGTGAGGTTGTGAGTTTTGAGCAGGACGATGAGGGCGTGAACGTCTCTCACGTCGTCTCGTCGAATACCGGAGCGGTACGAACAGTGCGCGCCCGCTATCTCGTGGGCGCCGATGGTGGGCGCAGTATCGTGCGCACCCGACTCGGCATCAAGATGATCGGGCAATCCTTCCCCAACCCATGGCTGGTGGTGGACATCAAGGCCAAGAAAGGGCGGGACGGACTGCGCCACGTTCCGTACTTTGCGTTCGTCTGCGATCCCGACTGTCCGACGGTCAACTGCGTGCAGCCGCAGGGTCACCACCGTTTCGAATTCATGCTCGCCCCGGGCCAGACGAAGGAGTACATGGAAGATCCGGCGACGGTGCGCCGCTACCTTTCCAGGTATGTTGACGTGGATTGTTTCGAAATCCTGCGGAAACTGGTCTACACGTTCAACGCACTGGTTGCCGACCGCTGGCGCGTTGGAAGGGTGCTGCTGGCCGGCGATGCCGCGCACATGACGCCGCAATTTATCGGCCAAGGCATGAACGCCGGCGTACGGGATGCCTACAACCTCGGCTGGAAGCTGTCCGCCGTGCTCGACGGGCTGGCCTCCGAGCGCCTGCTCGACACCTATGAAACCGAGCGCCGGCCCCACGCCGAGGCCATGATCCGCGAGGGCGTGCGTATGAAGAGCTTCGTCTCCGTCTCGCATCCCTGGATGGCGGCGCTGCGCAACGGCATCGCCCGTGCCGCGCTGCACCTTCCTGCCATCGGTCCGTTCATCCGGAAGGGCGATCATATTCCGAAGCCGGTCTATCACAGGGGCTGCTACTTCGGATTGGCTCGACGCCGGTTTGGGGGCCCCGAGGGTCGTCTCATGCCGCAACCGATGGTGCGCGCCTCGGACGGGCGCCGTCATCGGCTGGACGATGCGCTCGGCGGCGGGTTCTTGCTCCTGGGGGTGGGCGTCGATCCGCGAGCGTCGCTGCAGACGGAAGATCGGTCATGGTGCCAAGCGGCTGGCATGCGTTACGCGGCGATGTATCCCTGGGGTGGCCGCCCGTATGGCGACAAGGTCGAACGACTCTGGCCCGAGGACCTCGTCGAGCTGGAAGACATCTCTGGCGAGTGGTTTCACTGGTTGCGACAAGGCGGCGTGAGAGTGGGCAGCGTAGTACTACTGCGGCCCGACCGATTCGTATTCGGCGCCGTGCCGGCTGCGCAGCTGTCGAAATTGATCAGCCAGCTGAGCAGCCAGCTCGGAGCGCCCACCGCAGCCCCGGCACAAGCGCGGGAAAGAGGTGCCCACGAAATCCCGTCTCCGCTGCTGCACCCGAGGGGACACGCTTGATCGCATCTTCATTCGACGGCGACAGATTCGAACTGCGCTTCCAACCGCTCGCCGGAGCGCAGGACGTCTATTCCTTTCCCTGCGACGCCACCGGCAACGTGTACCTGGATGCGCTGAGCGAACGCCAGCGCATCCAATATTTCTACGCGAGGGTTGCGATGGGGCGCGAGTTTTCGATCCCCCAAAAGCATCGTTCGTCGCAGACGGAATCAGTAAATCATAAACAACTCAATATCAAGGAGGCCGCTTGAACGCGACTGAAGACATCGAACGCGCAGCACTGACGCTGCGTGAAGCCCGGGCCAATCGGACTCCTGTGGCGCCCGTCTCGGGTACGCATCCGGTCTCCGGGCTCGAAGCGGCCTACCAGGTCGCGGAGCTCAATACATACGCACGGCTCCAATCAGGACGGCGCATCGTTGGCAAAAAGGTCGGCTTGACTTCGAAGGTGGTTCAGCAGCAGTTGGGCGTTGACCAGCCGGACTTCGGCGTCCTGTTCGACGACATGGAATTCCTAGACGGTTCGGCAATCCCCTCGGGTCTACTGATCCAGCCGAGGATCGAAGCCGAGGTGGCATTCATCGTCGGCCGGGACCTGTCGGTGTCGGCGCCGACCTACGGGGAGTTTCTGAACGCGCTCGCGTATGCCTTGCCGGCGCTGGAGATCGTCGATAGCGCGATTGCCGACTGGAAAATCAGCCTGTTTGACACTGTGGCCGACAACGCTTCCTCCGCGCTGTACGTGCTCGGAGACCAGCCCGTTGCGATCGGTGCGCTGTCGCTGTCCGAACTCGGCATGACGATGACGCGCGACGGCGCGGCGGTGTCCGTCGGCACGGGATCAGCTTGCCTGGGGCATCCGTTGCGGGCAGCTTATTGGCTGGCGCAAACCATGGCACTGCGCGGGCAGGGCCTCAAGGCCGGGGAGGTCATTCTTTCCGGCGCGCTCGGTCCCATGGTTCCCGTCAAGGCCGGCGACGTCATCCAAGCCCGGATTGCGGCGTTGGGTACGGTCGGCTGCCGTATGGAGCGAGCATGACAGTGCCCAAACTGAAGGCCGCAATCATCGGCAGCGGCAACATCGGCACGGACCTGATGATCAAGATCCTGCGACACGGCCGCCATGTCGAGATGGTGGCGATGGTGGGCATTGACGCCACGTCCGACGGATTGGCTCGCGCGGCCAGGCTCGGCTTCGCGACCACCCACGAAGGTGTCGAGGGCCTTGTGAAGCTGCCGGTGTTCGACGATCTCGACCTCGTCTTTGACGCCACCTCGGCCGCCGCGCACGTGCGCAACGCGACATTCCTGCATTCGCTGCGGCCGGGTCTTCGCCTGATCGACTTGACGCCCGCCGCCATCGGCCCGTACTGCGTGCCGGTGGTTAACGGCAGCGACCACCTGGACGCGGTCAACGTCAACATGGTCACTTGCGGCGGACAGGCGACGATTCCGATGGTAGCCGCGGTCTCTCGCGTGGTCCGGGTGCACTACGCGGAGATTGTCGCCAGCATCGCGAGCAGGAGCGCCGGCCCGGGCACCCGCGCCAACATCGACGAGTTCACGGAAACCACGTCCAAGGCCGTCGAGCAAGTGGGCGGAGCGGCTAGGGGCAAGGCTATCATCGTGCTCAATCCGTCGGAGCCGCCGCTGATCATGCGCGACACAGTCTACACGCTGAGCGATCCTGCCGACGAAGCTGCCATCGAGGAGTCGATCCAGCGCATGGCGAGCGCGGTGCAGGAGTACGTGCCCGGCTATCGCCTGAAGCAGCACGTGCAGTTTGATCACATCACGTCCGACAAGCCGCTGCGCATCCCCGGCGTTGGCGTGTGCATGACGGGCTTGAAGACTTCGATCTTCCTCGAGGTCGAAGGCGCCGCGCATTATCTTCCGGCCTACGCCGGCAACCTCGACATCATGACCAGCGCAGCACTGCGCACGGCCGAGAACATGGCAGCCCGATGAACCGCAAACTCTACATCTCCGACGTCACGCTGCGTGATGGCAGCCATGCCATTCGCCATCAATACACGGTTCATCAAGTCATGACCATCGCGAAGGTGCTGGACGAGGCTCGCGTCGATTCGATCGAAGTCGCTCATGGCGATGGCCTGCAGGGCGGCAGCTTCAATTACGGCTTCGGTGCGCACACCGACATCGAATGGATCGAAGCAGTGGCCAGCGTTGTTAAGCACGCGAAGATCGCCACGCTGCTGTTGCCCGGCATCGGCACGGTTCATGACCTGAAGTCGGCCTACGATGCAGGCGTGCGCATCGTGCGCGTCGCCACTCACTGCACAGAAGCGGACATCTCGCGGCAGCACATCGAGTACGCGCGTCATCTTGGGATGGAAGCGGTAGGTTTTCTCATGATGAGTCACATGACCACGCCTAGGGAACTTGCACGTCAGGCGAAGCTGATGGAAAGCTACGGCGCAACTTGCTGCTACGTTGTTGACTCCGGCGGCGCGCTGACGATGGGCGACGTGAGAGAGCGATTTCGCGCCTTCAAGGATGTGCTCAAAGCGCAAACCGAGACTGGAATGCACGCGCACCACAACTTGAGCCTCGGTGTAGCAAATAGCATCGCCGCCGTTGAAGAGGGGTGTGATCGCGTCGACGCGAGCCTCGCCGGCATGGGGGCGGGCGCAGGCAATGCGCCACTCGAGGTTTTTATTGCTGCAGCCGAACGAATGGGTTGGACCCACGGTTGTGACCTGTCTCGACTGATGGACGCCGCTGACGACATCGTGCGGCCATTGCAGGACCGGCCGGTGCGTGTCGATCGCGAGACTCTGGCGCTGGGTTATGCCGGCGTATATAGCAGCTTCCTGCGCCACAGTGAGGCTGCGGCAGAAAAGTACGGATTGAAAACGGTGGACATTCTCATTGAGTTGGGTCGCCGACGCATGGTCGGCGGGCAAGAAGACATGATTGTCGACGTGGCATTGGATCTAGTGCAGTCGTATACGCGTTGAGTGCAATTGGAGGTAGTATGGATAGTTCATCTTTATCGATCCCCGGACGCATCGACGTCCATCACCACATCTTCCCGCCGGCATATCAGGCTGAGAACATGCGCCGCGGCATCACGCATGAGGCTGGGGCACCGATCCCAGAGTGGACGCCGCAAAAGTCCCTGGCCGTCATGGACGCGAATGGCATCCAGACGGCCATCTTGTCGCTTTCTGCGCCAGGCGTGTATTTTGGTGGCAAGGATGAAGCGGTTGCCTTGGCCCGGTCCTGCAATGAGTACGCGGCCGGTTTGCCTGCCCAGCATGGGAACCGCTTCGGATTCTTCGCCGTGCTGCCGATGCCGTTTACGCAGGAGGCTTGCCGGGAGGCGATTTTTGCGCTAGATGAGCTTGGTGCGGACGGCATTGTCCTACTCGGTAGTACCGATGGACACTTTCTGGGCGACCCTCGGTATGACGAACTGATGGTCGAACTCAATCGGCGTGAGGCTATCGTCTTCGTGCATCCGAACATGCACGCATCGAGCACGGCACTGGAGCTGGTGGCACCTGGGTTTGTGCTGGAGTTCCTGTGCGACACGACCCGCGCTGCGCTGAACCTCATTCTGCGCGGTGTTACCGAGCGTTATCCACGCATCCGCTGGATCCTAGCGCACGCCGGCGGCTTTCTGCCTTATGTCGCTTGGCGCGCGTCGCTCGTAGATGCAATACCGCACGTCCAAGAAACAGCCCCGCAGGGTGTTCTTACGTACCTACGCCGATTCTATTTCGACACCGCGTTGTCGCCGTCGGCTATGTCTATGGCGACCTTGCGAGAGCTGGTTGAGCACGATCACGTCCTCTTCGGCAGTGACTTCCCCTATGCACCAGCGCCGCTAACAGCGCTGCAAGTGCAGACGCTGGAATCGGGAACAGTTTGGGCCGAGGCTACGCGGCACGGCATTAACAGGACGCACGCACTGCAGCTGTTCCCCAAATACGCCGTATCACCTGGCTGACCGGAACAACCGCAGGTCGAATCCCTTTTTAAGGCAGGTTTTGTGAGCCCTAGCACGTGGCTCGTGGGCTGCCCTGCGCCTCGCACTTTTCAATATATCAATAACTACAGAAGGAGACGTTCATGCCACGCCACATTTCAAAAATATTTGCAATCACAATGCTCGGCCTCTTCAATCAAGCCACATATGCCGCAGAAGACTTTCAGATCCGCTACAACCTTGCAGGAAGTCTCGGTGGTGAGGTTTTTGCCCCACCTGATTCGACCGGTTTTGCCGCTGGCTTGGCCATGACTCACATCGACGTGCATAAGGTGACTGGCAATGACGGAAATTTACTCTCGAAGTCAGTGCCCGGCGGCACTGTGGCATTGCCGGCACCAACGCCTGCGGCTCTCTATCCGAACTACGGAGCGCAAGTGGCGGTAGTCAACGGAACTGGAAAGGTCAAACTATGGAATCTTGCGCTGGGTTACATCACCACGGACCAGTATGGTGGAGGGCGCATCGCCTTCGGTGCGATAGTTCCCTACGGCTTTAAGCAACAGAATTTCCGTGTAACGGCATCCACGCCGGCGCTGCGATGGAGTTCGTTGGTGCCTCCAACGACACAAACGGCGGTTGCATCGCGGTTTGATGGCGTCTATCAAGCAAACTTGGCCGGGCAGGCTGCCGCCGAGACGGGTGAGATTTCCGGCATGGGAGATATAGAGCTGCAGGCCGGTTGGCTGCATGTAGCCCGGCAGTGGCGCGTGCTTGCTGGCGCATCGTTGGTACTGCCAACCGGCCGTTATGATGCCAGCTCCGGCCCTGACATCGGCTACGGCAACTTCTATACGTTCAGGCCAGCAGTTCAACTGGGTTACCTGCCGACCCCTGACATAGCATTCGCGGGCAAGTTGACCTTTGGCTCCAATACGAAGAACCAGGACAGTAATGTCCGCAGCGGCAATTGGGCCAGCCTGGAGGGGGCCGCAGCCTATAAGACTGATTTGGGTGTCTTCGGCCTGCACACGATCTATGTGCAGCAACTCCAGGACGACTCGAACAATCCCTGGGGAGCGAGCCGCTACAGGACAGTCAATGCCGGCGGCTTCTTCACGACCAAGATTCCTGGCATTGATGCAGTGGTGACCCTGCAGTACATGAGGGCAGCCGCTTCGCGCAATGCAAAGACCGGTAACTACAATCAAATTCGGATTATCAAAGTGTTCTAACAGAAATCACTTGGCAATATCTGCATTGGCTCTCATGACAATAACTAGTGACTAGATTGAGTAGTCCACGCGCATTAGATGACCACTGTAGCGTAGCTACACCATGTTGGCATTAAAGGTCCAGCGGTCAATCTCCAGTCTCTTCGTACACCTCGAGGAGCGCGTCGCGCGTATCCGGACCTTGAAAATGAGCTGCATGATTCCGGCTTCTGGAAGCTGTCCATTTGGCGAATACGATGTGACGCTATACATCCAACTCATTTGACAAAGCTCACGATATTTAAAAGGTTGGGCTCTTCATCGCAGTTTTGCCCTTAACAGATTGCTATCTATAAAAGCGAAGTTCAACTTCTTGCTACTCACGATGCGGATATCAATGGATTGGATTTTAGATAATGGATCATGTATTCGTAAAAGGCACGCACTCGGCGTGGCAAGCGTTTTGTTGGTGGATGCAGGAAAAGAAGTTCGCCGCTACCGTAAATGAGGTTGGGCAGCACGGTAACAAGACGACCAGCGGCTACTTCGGGTTGGGCTAAGAACGTCGGCAATGCCACCAATCCTAGCCCGGTAAGTGCTGCGCGGTGTAAGAACTGGATGTCATCTGCCACTATCGAAGGTTTTTCTGTCGGCATCGGGATACCAGGAATATAGCCAGCCCTGAACGTTAACCATTGCATTCGAGCTGCTTCCTCAATTGTGTTGGGGATGCCGAATCGCAAAAGATGCCCAGGTGATGCATAGGCACGGAACTCCAACTTGGAAAGCCGTATTGCAATCAGCGATGAATCCGGTAGCGGTGAGAGAACAACACGCAAGGCCGCATCAATGTCGCCTTCAACTATATCAATTTTGCGATTCTCTATTCTTACGTCTAGACGCACGGCGGGGTAGCGGGCATGAAATCCGACGATCACATCGGGTAGAAAGTTGATTGCCATGTCAACAGCCACCGACAACCTTAGTAGTCCCGAAGGTTGCTCATCCTTTTCGGATGCACCTGCCACCGCGCCGCGAAGCCCCTGCATATGTGGTTCGATCTCGCGGTAGAACGCAACACCAGAGCTGGTCAGTGCGATCTTGCGTGTCGTACGGCTGAACAACTGAGTTCCTAACAAACGCTCCAGCGTTGCGATGCCTCGGCTAACGGACGAGCGCTCTAGGCCAAGTGTTTCACTTGCTGTCGAGAAGTTCTTCGATTTCGCGACTTCGTAAAAAAGGGAAATTAGATTTAAGTTCATTGGTGCAATTTGTGCAACACAGATGTCGCATTATCTGCCTTGATCACGCCTCATCGTATTTATAAAATTTATGTGCAGTTTGCTGAAAGTGTTTTCAGTTCTGATTACAACGAAAGAATAAAAATGGAAAAATTTCCTGCAATTGGTCATGTATGGCGAGCAGACTTTGGGGCGATGGCGTTCGATTTGGATTTTCAGTCAGAAACGTCCATGACGTTTTATGCATCTAACGGGGCCCCGGACGGGGAGAAGGAAACCGTAACTTACACCATTACGCCTCTGCGCGATGGTCAGTTTGCCGTTCGCTGGTCTGATAAAACCGGTTTCGTTGTTCACATTGAAGATTTTCAACAGAAGACAGTTCATTCATTTGTTACCTTACCCGACGGTAAGCCGCTGCTCCTTCAAGGATCTCTGACAAAGATACGTTGATTGACAACTCGCACCGCAAAAGGTGTTGGAGTACTAAGCTAGATACAACCACTTGTGCTAGCTGACTCTCAAGACAGCGTTCTGCACACATCCCATTCGTTGCAATTTTCTATATCACGAGCCTTCTCGGACAAGAGGCGTTCTTTATATCTTGGAGTATTCATGCCCAACCGCTATGCATTGATCATTTCCATGACACTTGCCTCATTGGCTTTGTCGTCTCAGGCTGATACGCCTCCGGTACCGGGTGAGGCCATCAAACCAATGGCTGAACCCTTCGAGATGAAAGTGGTTGCCACCGGCCTTGCCAATCCGCACAACATGATGCTGGGGCCTGATGGTCAACTATGGGTTACTGAACAGGTTTCACGACGCGTAGTGCGCGTTGACCCAGCAAGCGGAAAGGTGGATGTGTTGATTGAAGTGACGGACGCCGTGCATAGCAAGGATGCACAGGGTTCCGATACCCAGGATGGTTTGCTCGGACTGGCGCTGCACCCTGATTTACTCAAAGGCAAGGGACATGACTATGTCTACGTGTCGCTCACCTATGCCAGCGGGGAGGGTGGCGAGTTCCCTAATCGAACCATGATTCGCCGTTACACCTATGACGCCAAGAGCGGAAAGCTGGTATCGCCCGTGGACGTACTGAAGGGGCTTGTGTCGGCTCACGATCATCAGTCGGCGCGCCTGCTGTTCGGGCCGGACAAGAAGCTTTACTATTCTATCGGCGATCAAGGCGCCAATCAGATTTCCTATCTGTGTCGGCCGAACGAGGCGCAGGTCTTGCCCACTGCCGACGAAGTAAAAGCCGGCAACTGGGCGCACTACAAAGGCAAGATCCTTCGCCTTAATCTCGATGGCAGCATCCCGACTGACAACCCCGTGATTCATGGCGTGAAGAGCCACATTTTTGCCTGGGGAATCCGGAACACCCAGGGGATGGTCTTCAATCCGCAGGGCAAGCTCTTTGCCACTGATCATGGGCCGAACAGCGATGACGAGCTGAACCTGATACTGCCGGGGCGCAATTATGGTTGGCCAAATGTGGCCGGGCGCAAGGACAATGCGGGCTATGCGTACGCCAATTTTTCTGAGGCTAAGGGTGGCTGTGACGGACTCAAGGACCCGGCTCAAAATGGTCTTGAGGTTCCATCGAATGTGCCGATACAGCAGGAGTCCGATTGGTCCGATCCGGATTTTGTCGAACCACTGAAAACTTTCTTTACCCCAGACAGTAAATACAACTACAGCAATCCCGCTTGTTCAGAGAATGCCCTGTACTTCATCTGCTGGCCCACTATTGCACCGTCGTCTATTGCTTATTACAAAGGTGGTAAAGCTGGCGTCCCGGGCTGGGAACATTCCTTATTGATTAGTAGCCTGAAACGAGGTGTTCTCTACCGCGTGCAGCTTGATCCTACCGACAGCCTGCCGGTAGGGGACGCACAACCTATTTTCCGAACTTTGAACCGCTACCGCGAAATCGTGATTAGTCAGGATGGCGGCACCATTTACGTCGCAACTGACGTGGGTGGCCTGGGCACTGGCGGCAAGGGCAGCGCAGCATTCAAGTTGGACAACCCCGGCTCAATTCTCTCTTTTAAGTATTCGGCAGCGAAATAGTCATCTGCCGATGTTTCCTGGCAATTTCGCCACAATCTGAAGAAAGAAAACACTATGCGTACTTGGACCACCCCGCAAATCATTGAAATATGCCTCGGTTGTGAAATCAACTGCTATATGAGCGCCGAAAGCTGAGCCGGGGCCTATGTTGCACGTTATCGTACTCGGTGCGGCAGCCGGAGGAGGTTTGCCGCAATGGAACTGCGCCTGCATCGTGTGCCAGGCCGCCCGTCAAGGTAGCGGGGTGGTGCAGCAGACGCAATCGTCGATTGCCGTATCGGCCGATGGCGTGCGCTGGGTTCTGGTAAATGCTTCTCCGGACATCCGCCAGCAGTTTGCCGCCACCACTGCAATGCAGCCTAAGCGCGCGTCACGTTCGAGCCCGTTGTGTGCAGTCCTGCTGACCAATGCTGATGTTGATCATGTGGCCGGCCTACTTTCGCTGCGCGAGAGCCAAGCGTTTTCAATGTACGCGACCAACCGCGTGCAGAGTGCACTTGCCGCCAACGTTATATTTAATGTGTTGAATCGGGAATACGTCGCCCGCCGGACATACACGTTAGGCCAGCGTCAATCCGTGCTTGATGCCGAGGGCGATGATACGGGCGTGCGCGTCGAGGCCTTTCCTATTCCTGGCAAAACAGCGCTGTGGCTCGAAGATCCGAGCGCCCCCCATCTTGGCAACGTGCCAGAAGACACAGTCGGTTTGGCGCTGAGTGCAGTCGGCTCCAGTAGCCGGCTGTTCTACCTGCCTGGCTGCGCCGCTTTACCTGACTCCATCAAGGTGCATATTCAACCTGAAGACAGCCTGCTCTTTGATGGCACCACCTTTACCGAAGATGAGATGATCGTTAGCGGCACGGGCCATAAGACCGCATCCCGCATGGGCCACTTGCCAATGAGCGGCGACGGTGGTGCCATCGCGTTATGGCAAGACGTTCCTCTCAGACGTAAGCTGTTCATTCACATCAACAACACCAACCCCGTCTGGCGACCCGACAGCCCGGAACGGAGCGCGGTCCACGAGGCGGGCTGGCAACTAGCGCGCGACGGCCTGGAGTTCCACCTTGAGTGAGCTGATTACCGCCGCACTTTCCCCGGCCGAGCTTGAAGAGGCTTTGCGCGCCATCGGCAACACGCGTTACCACGACCGACATGCCTTTCATCACCTGCTGCATGGCGGCAAGCTGAATGTTGGGCAGGTTCAAGCCTGGGCGCTTAACCGGTATTGCTACCAAGCGGCTATTCCGCGCAAGGACGCCGCACTGATCAGCCGCCTACACGAGCGCGAACTGCGCCGCAAATGGGTACAACGCATCCTCGATCATGACGGCTATGGTGACGAGGAGGGAGGTATAGAGCGCTGGCTAGTCCTCACCGACGGTCTTGGTCTGGCGCGCGATTATGTCGTTTCGCAACGCGGTGCGCTGCCGGCGACCGTGTTCGCCGTGGGGGCCTACGTCGATTTTGTGGCACGTCAGCCGGCCGTCATCGCCGTGGCTTCCTGTTTGACGGAGCTATTTGCTCCGGCGATCCATCAACAGCGCATTGTCGGTATGCTTGAGAGCTACGACTTCGTCGACGAGTCGGTTCTGGCCTACTTCCGACGTCGGTTGAGTCAGGCGCCTGATGACGCCGCATTCGCGCTCGACTACGTCAAGCGTCACGCGCTGACTTTGCCCGAGCAGCAGGGGGTGTTGGGCGCGCTGACCTTCAAGTGCAACGTGCTATGGGCTCAACTCGATGCACTCTATGCTGCCTATGTTGTGCCGGGTATGATCCCGCCCGGCGCCTTCAACCCGAACCGGCCGCCATGCTGACGCTTGATAGCATGGTACAGCTCGCAGCCGGCACTCGCCTCAAGCACGACACGGTGCGTCAGCAGTGGGTTTTGCTTGGACCAGAGCGGATGCTGGTGCTTGACGACATAGCACGACTGATTTTGGAACGCAACCACAATCAAACTATCGGTGCGCTTTGCGACACGCTGGCCATCGAGTTCACTGCGCCGCTGGTCAGGGTCCGGGCCGACGTGCTAGCACTGCTCACTGCCATGAATGAGATGGGTTTTTTGCGCGATGCCTGATTTACACCCAAGCCCTCCGCTGGCCATCCTGCTGGAGTTGACCCATCGCTGCCCGCTGCGCTGTGCTTACTGCTCCAACCCGCTGGCGCTGACGCCCGCTTCGAGCGAAATGTCCACTGCGGACTGGTGTGCAGTTCTTAGTCAGGCCGCAGAACTCGGTGTGTTGCAGGTGCACTTTTCAGGCGGTGAACCGATGGCGCGGGCCGATCTGCCGGAACTGATAGCACACGCAACTGGCGTAGGCCTATACAGCAATCTGATTACTTCCGGCGTGCTGCTGGACGATGCCAGACTGGCGCAGCTGGTCGAGGCCGGGTTGTCCCATGTGCAGCTTAGCTTCCAAAGCCTCTATGAACCTGTGGCCGAAGCGTTGTCCGGCTTTAGAGGTGGTGTGATCAGAAAGCAGGCGGCGCTTGCCAGCGTCCAGGCCGCTGGTCTGGCACTGACGTTGAATTTTGTCGTGACCAGACAAAATGCCGGCGAACTCGACGCCGTGCTGTGCTATGCCGCCAAGCAGCGCATCGCTCGTGTTGAAGTCGCGAATACCCAATACTACGGTTGGGGCCTGCAGAACCGTGCGGCGCTGATGCCGAGCGAGGCCCAGCTAGAGGAGATGAGCGCATTGGTGGCCGAATGGCGGGAACGGCTGAAGGGCAGCATGGTGATCGACTATGTCATGCCCGACTACTACGCGCGTCGTCCCAAAGCTTGCATGGGCGGCTGGGCCCAGCGCTTTCTTAACGTGATGCCCGACGGCATGTTGCTGCCATGCCATGCGGCGCTGACACTTACGCATCTTGACTTCCCGCAATTTCCCGCAAGTACGCTGGCAGCGGCTTGGTTTAAGTCTCCCGCCTTTGCCGCCTATCGCGGCACTGAATGGATGCCCGAGCCTTGCAGCAGCTGCGAAGACAAGCAGAAAGACTGGGGCGGCTGCCGCTGTCAGGCCTTGGCGCTAGCTGGCAACGCTGGCACACTGGACCCTGTGTGCGAACGTTCGCCAAAACACCAGCATGTCATCAGATGGGCGCACCACGAATCCCAACTTGGCGATGTACCGCTGCAGTTGAGGCACTTTTCACCTTTAATCGATGCAACATCGCGTACCGAAATACGCATACCGTCGTTTTGAAAGTTGAACCCCTGGGTGCTTTGATCGACGTCATGCGCCTGGGAGTTGGCCTAGGGGGTGATCACAGATGCGCTTGCTGCAAGCGATAGCACCTTGCGGCGACTAGACAAGTGCGACGGAATACCTCCCAAAACACTTAGGCTTGTAATGAACCGAAGTGTTATAAGGCTGAGTGTGTTCGGAAATTTGCACGACACATCACGGGCAGTTGCGACGTGCCATAAAACCACCTTGAAGTTTTTCCAATGATGTTACATAAGGTCAGATAAAGCAGTTCGGCCAACACGTCATCGATGGCAGCTCGAAAAAGTGGCGAGTCGAGATCTAGAAATTTTGTTTACGACTTTAACTATGACCGTTGTTAAATCGTAACGCCGCAAACCCGCATGAATGTTAGGCCCTTGTTTAATAAAGTCGTAAACAGCGCCCTAGCATTCATGCGGGTTTGAGGGGCGTTGGATTTTAGAGACGTTTTTTAAAGTCGTAAACACTCGGGTAAATCGTTGTTGCGACAGGCCGCTATGGGCCGAGGCTGTGTGAAAACAGCTAAACAATCCTCTCGCGATTCGGCCCAGACATCGTAAACCCGTTTTCTTTCT
>NZ_JBWKQM010000018.1:0-103219 GCF_059418745.1 Rhodoferax sp. GW821-FHT07F03 | reverse complement strand
TCGGGCAGCAAGGTGACTTGCTGGCGGTCTTGGCTTTCGATGAATCGCTTCATGGACTACCTCGCTGGAAACGGGTTGCTTTATTTTATTTTTGAACCCGCCATGCGTGAAGCGTTTTCACACAGCCTCGGCCCAAAGCGGCCTGTCACCAAAAGCGTTTGTTTTGTCTTTTTACCCAAATCACACTGCGTATCGCAAACGTCCAAAACAGGATGGCGACTCCAAGCCACAAGCACACAAAGAACCAGTACAACATTGGCTCGTCAAAGCTTCGGACGAGATTCGAGTTGTACTTCGCCATTGTGGGCACCACGCCCGTTACAAGGCCATTGAGGCCAACAAATAGAGGCACAAGCCCTGCCGCGAAAAAAGCGACTATCGCCAGGGTTTGCAGGCGAGGCCCCCACTCCTCCTGCCACCGAAAGTAGGCAGCAAGGTCGTTGTATTGAGCCGGCTTTTTCATAGAAGATAGGTGTCCGCTGTTGGCCGATAGTACCCGTTCAGGCTTGATTGGTGACCGACAGCAATCGCTGCTTAGGAGCCACTCCCCAAGAATCGCTCAGCAGCCGCTTCAGGGCCCCAAACCAACATAAGCCCTCCCCGCAAATCCCCCCACCGACTCGACAGAAAATTGCGGCGCACTGGACTGCGAAAACTGGCACCAGCCGCTACCTGCCCCTCGCAACAGTTCTGCATGAAGACCTGGACCAGATCACCGCTATTCATAGCTTCTACCTGCTGGTCGAAGCCGTAGCCCGCGCGCGCGGCCAGTCCCCGGACCGGCCACTGCATCCGCCCAAGGCGACCAGCACACGCTAAGCACCTGCTCCATTTGGGGAAAATCAGTATCAATTTAATAGCGGCCTGCGCAGGTAATACCTGCGCTGACAGTATTTTTAATGTGTAGTTTTTAGTCCTATTTGCATAGCACAACCCGACCGCGACCCGTCTGACACATCCAAGGGAATACCCCCTGCCGCCAAGTCCTTGGCGCTCCCCATAATCCGGCTCATGTTGTACGACAACAGATAACTAACCACCTCGGACGCCATGATTTCTGCGCACCTTGCCCGGCCGCCTCGGCCACTTCATCCGCCCCTACCGCAACAGCCCGCGCCAAGCCACGCAACCCCGGGCACAGCCCACGGGCAGGCGCAGCACGCATGAAGTACGCGCTCGACTTCAGCACCCTGCTGCCCTACTGGCCCGTGTTCCTGAACGGCGCCTGGCTGACGCTGAAGATGACGGCGGTGGCCGTGGTGGTCGGCGTCGCGGTCGGCACGCTGGTGGCTTTTGCCAAGCGCAGCCAGATCCAGCCGCTGTCGCGCATCTGCGCCGGCTACATCGAGGTGGTGCGCAACACGCCGTTTCTAGTGCAGATCTTTCTGCTGTACTTCGGCCTGGCCAGCATCGGCATCCGCATGCCAACCTTTGCCGCCGCGGTGCTGGCGATGATCATCAACATCGCCGCCTACGCCGCCGAGATCATCCGCGCCGGACTGGAGTCGGTGCCCAAGGGTCAGATCGAGACGGCCGAATGTTTAGGTCTGTCCAAGTGGCGCATCGGCTGGCATGTGATGCTGCAGCCGTCGATCGAGAAGGTCTACCCCGCGCTGACCAGCCAGTTCCTGCTGATGATGCAGGCGTCCGCCATGGCCTCGCAGATTTCAGCCGAAGAGCTGACGGCGATTGCCAACACCGTGCAGTCCGACACCTTCCGCTCGCTGGAGACCTATATCGTGGTGGCGGCGCTCTACTTGGCGCTGTCGCTGGTGATCAAGCTGCTGACGCATCTGCTGGGTGAATACCTGTTCCGCCGCCGCCGCGTGATCCGCCAGGCGGCTTTGCGCAATAGCCGGCAAAAGCAGTTGGAGCCGACCGTGCAGGTTGCTCGCCACGGAGGTGCGGCATGAGCTGGGGCAGTTTCACCGGCACACACCTGCTGTACCTGTTTACCTCGATTGGTTGGACGCTGGTGCTGTCGGCAGTGGCCTTCGTGCTGGGCAGCATCGGCGGCTTTGGCGTGATGCTGGCGCGCATCTCGTCGCGCCGTTGGCTGCGCTGGATGGCGCTGGCCTATATCGAATGCATACAGGGCATTCCGCTGCTGATTTTGCTGTTCATCGTGTACTTTGGCCTGTCGGTGTACGGCTATTCGCTGCCCTCCTTGGTGGCGGCCGGCATCGCGATGATGGTGTATGTGAGCGCCTATCTGGGTGAGATCTGGCGCGGCTGTATTGACGCCATGCCCAAGCCGCAGTGGGAGGCCGCCGAATGCCTGGCCTTCAGCCGCTGGCAGACGCTGCGCCTGGTGATCATTCCGCAGGCGGTGCGGCTATCGCTGCCGCCCACCGTCGGTTTTCTGGTGCAGATCATCAAGATGACTTCGCTGGCCTCGGTAATCGGCTTTGTGGAGCTGACCCGGGCCGGCCAGATCATCAACAACAGCATCTTCCAGCCCTTTTTAATCTTCACGATCGTGGGGGCGTTTTACTTTGCCCTGTGTTATCCGCTGTCGCGCTGGAGCGAAGCGATGGAGAAAAAACTCAATGTCGCCAACCGTTAACCCCCTGCCCGGCAGCTTGTACACCGGCCTGGTCGCTACCGAAGGCGGTGGCAGTGTCAACACTGCCGCCCAACCCGGCCCTATCGTCAAGCTCGACCAGGTCTACAAGAGCTTCGGCGCGAACCAGGTGCTCAAAGGCGTGTCCTTCGAAGTCGCCAAGGGCGAAATGATCGCCATCATCGGCGCCAGCGGCTCGGGCAAGAGCACGGCGCTGCGCTGCATTGACCGGCTGGAAGTCATAGACCAGGGCAGTATCGAAGTCTGCGGCATCCGCGTGGACAGCCCCACAGTGGACCTGAAGCAGCTGCGGCTGGAAGTCGGCATTGTGTTCCAGAGCTACAACCTGTTTCCGCACCTGACGGTCGAAGAAAACATCTTGCTGGCGCTGCGCCACGTGAAGAAGCTGCCGCGCGCCGAGGCCCACCAGGTGGCGCTGCGCGTACTTGAGCAGGTGGGCCTGAAAGAGAAAGCCGCAGCCTACCCCGAGCAACTCTCTGGCGGCCAGCAGCAGCGCGTGGCGATTGCCCGGTCGCTGGCGATGTCGCCCAAGGTGATGCTGTTCGACGAAGTGACTTCGGCCCTGGACCCACAGCTCACCGGCGAGGTGCTGCGCGTGATGGAGGACCTGGCCGCCGGCGGCATGACCATGCTGCTGGTGACGCACGAAATGGCCTTCGCCAAACGCGTCGCCGACCGCATTATCTACATGCACCAAGGCAAGGTCTGGGAGGTCGGCGCCGGCGACATGCTGGACGAGCCCAAGACGCCCGAGCTCAAAGCCTTTCTCGACAACGGCCTTTGATTATTTATAACCACCAGGAGACAAACATGCGCACCACCCACTTCACCCGCACCGCCATCGCTACCGTGCTACTCGCTTGCGGCACGCACGCCGCCATGGCCGACCAGTTTGACGACATCAAGAAGGCCGGCAAGGTCCGCGTGGCCATCGCCATCGGCACGCCGCTGTTCAGCTTTGCCGATGCGAACCTGCAGCCCACCGGCTCAGACGTAGACACCGCTACCGAGCTGGCCAAAGACCTGGGCGTGAAGCTGGAGATCGTGCCCATCACCACCGCAGCGCGCATCCCCACGCTGCAAGCCCAGCGCGCGGACCTGGTGATCTCGGCCCTGTCCATCACCGAAGAGCGCGCCAAGGTGGTCGACTTCTCCATCCCGTACTCAGCCATCACCATCATCGTGTCGGCCCCCAAGGACATCAAGATCACCAGCTACGCCGACCTGGCCGGCAAGCGGGTGGGTTTGACCCGCGCCACCACCAACGACGCGCTGACCACCAAGGAAGCCAAGGGCGCGGAAATCATGCGCTACGAAGACGACGCCACGTTGATTACATCTGTCGTCACCGGCCAGGTAGATATCTTCTCCAGCACGCCATCAAACATGGGCGAGATCAACAAGCGCGCGCCGGGCAAGAATTTTGAGGTGAAGTTCTCGCAGCTCGACTCCGGCCTGGGTATCACCATGAACAAAGGCGAGCCCAAGCTGAAGGAATGGATCAACGCCTGGGTCACCACCAACATCAAGAGCGGCAAGCTCAACGCCATCTACAAGAAATACCATGGCCGCGATCTGCCGGCCAATGTGGTGAAGCCGGTGTGAGTCTTGGCGAGACTGCTACTTAATCGATAGCTGGTAGCGCAGGTAATACTTGCGCTACAGCCCGATTTATCTATTAGAAAACGTGACAACCAAGTTTTAGGCGGCTCTTAAACACTGCAAAGTAGGACCCCTTTGATATCTATGTCGGCAACGTCAGTGCGGCAGTATGTTCCCGTACCGCTTCATCGACATGGTCGCGGCGTCAATCTTCGACATAAATTCCGCCGCTGCCGGTGCTGTCTGAAAGCTCGCCATGGATGCGTCTGCATCCTTTGCCGAGCGCCAGTGCACGATCACGAGCCACTCGCCGTTGTCGCCCGCCACACTCTCGCGGGAGACGAAGCCCGGTTGCTTGGCCACATGCTGCTTTTCGACGGCCTGATCCACAGCCCGGAACTCCGAGGCGCTGACGCCAAGCTGCAGCTTGAAAGTAACTACCTCAACGACTTCAGCCGGCGCCCCCGCTGCGCCGTAGGACTGCATCGAAAGCACACCAGCCGAGAAGGTAGCCAGCAGTAATCTGTAGAAATTTTTCATCTAGAAACCCTTTCCCGTTTAGAACTTGCCGTTGGAGTTCTTCCACTCCGAGCGAGCTGGAATAGCCTCAATGGTGTCCCAATGCTCAGCGAGCTTGCCGTTGTCCACACGGAACAGATCGTAAAAAGCGACGTGCTTGCCGCCAAACTGACCTTCGCTCGCGACGAGTACGAAATTGCCCTCGCCAAGCACCTTATGCACTTGTTCGTATTTCATGCTAACGCCGGCCTTGGCCATTGCCTCCAGCGCCTTGCCTAGCCCCGAAAGACCGTCGGCGATCTGCGGGTTGTGCTGGTGGTAGTTGTCGCCGTCGTAGTAGCCGACCAGCTTGTCCATACGGCCATTGACCAAGATGTCGTCCACGAATGCGGCGACCAGCTTCTTGTTGGCCGCAGTCTTGTCAAGATCCATTGCAGTTGTTGGCCCATCGATCATCGAACGCCCACTTGGATTGGACATGGCTGGCTTTTCCTGCAGGTTGTCCCAGTGCTCGACAATCTTTCCATCCTCAAAGCGGAAGATGTCAAAACCAATCTTCGGGCCGAAGAAGTTGTAGTCGGTATGGGCGAATACGAAGTCCCCATCCTGGAAGACACGCACCGTGTTCACCTTGGCTGAGCCTTTGGGCAAGGCTTGCAGCACAGCGCCAAAGCCAGCAAGGCCGTCACCGACGGCGAGGTTGTGTTGGATGTACTTTTCAGAATTGATGTAGCCCACGGGCTTTGTATCGCCGATCTCAATGCTCTTGAGCAGTTCGGTAACTTGGGGTTTGTAATTTGTAGACATTCCGTTTTCCTTTGTAGTGCTGATTCCGTTCGATGCACAGCCTGTCATTGCAGCTGTGATGGCGACAACCGACAGCAAAATGGTGTTTCTGACTTTGAGTTTCATGGGGGACAAGCTTTCATCGTTGCTTCTGAGTGAAAGCAAACAAGTGTCGGTTTCCATACGCATATTTACGAGGTAGATTCCTGACCCATAGTTATCCAAATCGGACATTTCTGGCATATGGCAAATCTTACGGACATTCCCCGCGTGGGCTTTCGCCCTCCGGTGGGCTACGCGTTTGACATTGAGGTGTTTCCCGCCAATGACTGGCTGAAACGGGTACCAGCCGAGCACTTCAGATATCCGTCACGCCTGGACTTTCACCAACTCATCCTGGTAACCCAGGGACAATTCCGTCATACGGTGGACTTCCGGCTGGAGTCGCCGGATAGCGGCTCAATATTGGCCATGCGACCAGGCCAGGTTCAGCGCTTCGAAGCCAACAACATCTGGGATGGCTGGGTCATTCTTTTTCGTCCGGAATCGTTCCAAACCACGGCCAACATGGGCGAAGCACCGCCAGGTCTTTTCGTCGAAGACATACCGGTTCAATTGATGTTGGACGCGACGACCTTCACGGCAATGCAACAAGCCATGGCGCAAATGCATAAAGATGCGTCCATGTCGGGCCCTATGCAGTTGGTAAATGCCTTGGAGCGCGCGCAGCTCCAGGCATTACTCACCAGGTTGCAGCTTGCCAGCGCACAACGGCTTGCGCTGCCGTCAGACAACTCATCGCTGTCCAAGCACTTCCGGAAGTTTCGACATGCAACGGAGCAAAGCTTCCATGAATGGCATCAAATATCCGCCTACGCCAAGGCCCTTGGCATCTCTGAGAAGACACTAAGTCGAGCAGCACAACAGCTGACCGGACTGTCCGCAAAGTCATACCTGTCCACGCGTATCGCATTGGAGGCAAAGCGCATGCTTGCGTACACCAGTTGGCCCGTTGCCCAAGTGGCAGACAAGCTGGGATTTGATGAAGCGACCAATTTCATCAAGTTCTTCCGCCGGGAAGCAGGTTGTGCACCCAGCGAGTTCAGAAAGCAGCACAGAGGCTGACCAAGCATGGCCGGGCACATCATGGAACCGGCCCCCCGAGTTATTTCACCGCATGTACGGCGGCATACGTCCCAGAGAAGCGTGTCCGCCCGTACAACATGAACACCGAAACCAGGCCACACGCCGCGGCGAAGGTCATCCAGTAGCCCGGAGCGGCCTTATCACCAGTAGCCTCAATCAGCCAAGTAGACAGCATCGGGGTGAAGCCACCAAAAATAGCCGTCGCCAGGCTATAGGCCAGAGAGAAGCCCACCGTACGCACATGGGCGGGCATGACTTCTGTGAGCGCTACTACGGCAGCGCCGTTGTAGCTGGCGTACATAAAGGACAGCCACAGTTCAGTCACCAGCAGATTCTCGAAGCTGATGTTGGCGACCAGCCAGGACATGATGGGATACGCTGTGAGGATGGGCAGCACGGTGAAGACCAGCAAAATCTTCTTGCGCCCAACCTTGTCCGACAAAGCGCCCATCACCGGCAGCCAGAAGAAGTTCGACATGCCGACACAGAAGGTTGTCAACAGGCTGTCTGCAGTACTGAGCTTTAGCACGCTTTTGCCAAAGGTGGGTGTGTAGACCGTGATCAGATAGAAAGACACGGTGGTCATCACCACCATCATCATGCCCGCAACCACCACGCGCCAGTTGGAGCCTATTGAGCGCAGGATTTCCTTGAACGTGGGGTGGTGCTTGCGAGCAAGGAACTCGTCTGTTTCCTGCAGCGAGCGTCGAATCACAAAGATTACCGGAACAATCATGCAGCCTATGAAGAACGGCACGCGCCAGCCCCACGCGCCGATTTGCTCCGCCGACAGCCACTGGCTCAGCAGGTAGCCAATGATGGCCGACGCCATGATGGCAACCTGCTGGCTGGCGGACTGCCAACTCACATAGAAGCCCTTGTTGCCAGGAGTGGCCATTTCGGACAAATACACCGACACGCCGCCCAGCTCCACACCAGCCGAAAAGCCCTGCAGCAAGCGCCCGACCAGCACCAGAATAGGTGCGGCGATGCCTATCGTCGCGTAGCCCGGCACAAAGGCGATCAACACCGTGCCCAGCGCCATGATGCCCAGCGTGACGATGAGCCCCTTGCGCCGTCCGATCTGGTCGATGTAGCTACCCAGGATCACAGCGCCCAAAGGCCGCATCAGAAAACCAGCGCCGAACGTGGCGAAGGTCAGGATCAACGAGGCGTACTCGTCATTGCTGGGGAAAAATGTTTTGGAAATGTACGTGGCGTAGAAGCCGTACAGGAAGAAGTCGAACATTTCCAGAAAGTTGCCGCTGGTCACGCGCAACACAGTGGACAGCTTGGATTGCTCCGTTTTTTTTGTATTAGCCATGGTGGGTTCTTTCAGTGTGCGGCAGCAGGGGCCGGAGTCAGGCCCGTCTTACGGATCAGCGGTGCGGCTTCGGCCGAGCCGAGGTAATCGATCAACTGCACCGCGGCGCCCTGCGCCTTCGCACCCGCCACCACGCCGGCGGAAAACGGCGTGAGTTGCTGCGCTTCATCAGGCAGCTCGCCCACAAAATCGATGCCAGCAACTGGCAGCAGTTCGCTGACTTGCTGGAAGCCCAAATCCGCATCCCCCCGTGCCACAACCTGGGCTACGGGCTCGGCGGGAATCATGCGACTCTTGCTGCGGATCTGGTCGGCCACCCCGAGACGTGGGAATAGAACCTTGGACAAAAATTCGCCGCTGGCGCTGTCCGAGTAAGCAATAGACCGCGCACTGAGCAGCGCCTTCTTGAGACCGTCTACGGTGGTGACATCGGGCCTCGCAGCACCCGCCTTGACGGCGACACCAATTTTTGAGTTGGCCAACAGGCGGTGGCCGGTGTCTTCCACCCGCCCTTGCTGGATCAGCTTGTCCAGAGCATCACCTACCATGATCACGACGTCGATGGGCTCGCCGCGTTCCAGGCGCTTGGGGATGGCGCCCGAGGTTTCACCCATCGAAGGGCCCCACACCGCCACCAATGTGTGCCCGGTGCGGGCCTCGAAGCCGGGCGCCAAGGCGCGGTAGGCGGCAGCGAAACCACCCGAGCTTGCCACATGGATTTCGTCCGCCGTCGCAACTGCGGCCATGGCCGGCGCGATCACCAGGATGAGGAGGCGCAAGCTGCGCCGCGTGTTGAGTCCCAATTTCACATCATCTCCTTTTGTGTTTGTAAGTGTGCGGTTGGGGGCGGATGATGCGGGTCTTCAATTAGAAACACAATTGCATTAATTTTATATATTGATAGACCATGCGCATCAATACAGACATCGGAGAAATCCAGGCGTTCATCGCCGTAGCAGAGAAATCGAGCTTCAAGGCGGCGGCAGAGAGCCTATTCATATCGCAGCCCGCTTTAAGCCGGCGTATCGAAAAACTGGAAGGCGATTTGAAAAGTCGGCTGCTGGAAAGAACCACCCGACGGGTGTCTCTGACCGACGCGGGCCGGCAGTTTTTGAAGCACGCCCAAGCCATCATGGACGAGCTGGAATTTGCCTACCGGGGGCTTGAAGCCAGGGCCGCGGCGCGCACGGGCAAGGTCACCATTGCCTGCATTCCGTCGGTGGCCAACCATTTGCTGCCATCGGTTTTAAAAGACTTCCACAACAGCAACCCTGCGGTACGCGTCAAGGTGATTGATGAAAGTGCACAGATTGTGTTGGACAGCGTCACCGCAGGGCATGCAGACTTCGGCTTGAACTTTCTGGGCAGCCAAGAGCCCGATCTTGATTTCATGCCCATTCGCGAAGAACGCTATGTGGCCGTGGTGCCAAGCAGCCATCCATTGGCGCAGCGCAAGACCGTCGCCTGGAAATTGCTGGAGAAAGAGCCGCTGGTATCGGTATCCAGCAGCAGCGGCAATCGACTGATCATCGACAGCGCCTTTGCGAAGTCGGCGAAAAGGCCCAGCATCCAATACGAAATCAACCATGTGACCGGTGCCATCAACCTGGTGGCGGCCGGCCTGGGTGTTGCCATCATTCCTGGCTTGGCACTGGACGCCGTGCTGCATCCAGGCCTGGTCGGCGTGCCCTTGGTAGACCCCGCCATCACGCGCACATTGGGGCTGATCGTTCGCAAAGGTGACAAGCTGCATGACGCGGCCCAGACCTTGGCCGACATACTGATTACCGCGATTCGATCCACCTAGCCCCTCTGACGACCAGCGCGGCACAATCTCCGCATGGCCCGCTCCCCAATCCGTTCCGCTGCTCCATCGTCCGCAAGTGATGCGCGCGACCACGCGGTGGCCGCCTGGGTCGATGCACTGCGGCGCCAGGCCGACGCAAAGACCCTGAAAAGCCTGCCGACCCTGGCCGACGAGGATGCAGCGCGCGTCATGGCCTTGCTGCGGATGGACCGTCCGCCTGTAGTGGAGACACCGCCGCCGCCCGCACCACCGACCGACGGCGTCACCGGCCACTTCCGCCCTCGCCTCACGCTGCAAACCCTGGGCCGCGGCGATGGCCTGCTGGGCCTGAAGCCGCAGGGCAAGCTGGGGCCGCGCGGCGACAGCGTGACACTGGCGCAGTTCGACTGGACGTACCACACCGACAGCGGTACGCGCTGGCACACGCCAGCGCCGACCTCCATCCTGAACAACCGGCCGGCCGCCGTGCAGGAGCTGTTCGACACCGGCGGCCCGGTGCTGAAGATGCGGCGCGATCTGGCCGCCGAGGCGGATGCGATGGACCTGGTCTGGGACATGGGCTTTGTGCCGCTGGACCCCAACTCGTTCCAGTGGCGCAGCCGCGACCACAGCCCGGTGCTGGGGCCGGTGTGGACCCTGCCGCAGGAGGAATTCTTCGGCGACTTCTGGGCCGACCAGGTGCCGCAGTTGCAGGCCCTGGGCTGGGCCGTGGTAGTGAAACCCGGCTTCGCTCACGAGAGCGTGCCGGTGCAGCGCTGGAAGCTGGTGGTCAGCCCGGACACCGGCGAGATCATCGGCAAAGAACTAGCTAGCCCGCTCATCAAGCCCGGGCGTGGCGTCGAAAAACTGCAGCTGCCGGCGCGCGAAGGCGCGTGGCTGCTGAGCCTGGGCATCGAGATCGACGGCCAGACGCTGGACCTGGCGCCCATGCTGGCCGACTTGCTGCGCCGCGACCGCCGCTGGCTGAACGCCGCGCAGATCGCGGCCATCGACGACCTGGCCATCGTCTCGCTGCGCGCGCCCGGCGGCCGCCGCATCGACGCCCCGGCCGCGCCGCTGAAGGCCATCATCGGCGCCATGGTCGATCTGCTGACCGACCCGCTGCGCGCGCAAAACCAGGGCCTGCTGAAGCTGGGCGCCTGGGAGGCCCGGCGCCTGGATGCGCTGCGCGCCAGCCTGCTGGACGCGCACCGCGTCGGCACGCACAACGCCTGGCAGTTGCAGGGCGATCTGGGCCTGGCCAGTCTGGCGAAGCGCCTGCAAGCCCTGGGCACGCCGCAGCCGGTCGCCGCTCCTGACGGCTTGCAGATACAGCTGCGCCCCTACCAGCTCGAAGGCCTGGCCTGGCTGCAGTACCTGCGCGCGCACAGCCTGGGCGGCATATTGGCCGACGACATGGGCCTGGGCAAAACCGCGCAGGCGCTGGCCCATGTGCTGACCGAGAAGCAGGCCGGCCGGCTGGATCTGCCGGTACTGGTGGTGCTGCCGACTTCGCTGATCTTCAACTGGCAGGCCGAGGCCCGCCGCATGGCGCCCGGCCTGCGCCTGCTGACCCTGCAGGGGCCCGAGCGCGACACGCTGTTCGCGCAGATGGCCACGCACGACCTGGTGCTGACCACCTACCCGCTGCTGTGGCGCGACATGGATGCGCTGGCGGCGCAGCGCTTCCACCTGGTCATATTGGACGAGGCGCAGATGGTGAAGAACGCCGGCAGCCGCAGCGCCCGCGCCCTGCGCCGCCTGCAGACCCGGCATAGCCTGTGCCTGACCGGCACGCCGATGGAGAACCACCTGGGCGAGCTGTGGGCGCAGTTCGACTGGCTGATGCCGGGCTTTCTGGGCGATGCCCGCCACTTCGCCGCGCGCTGGCGCAAGCCGATTGAAGAGAACGGCGAAACCCTGCGCGCCGCCCTGCTGGCCCAGCGCGTGCGCCCCTTCATCCTGCGCCGGCGCAAGCAGGATGTGGCCAGCGAGCTGCCGCCGCGCACCGAAGTCATCAAGCGCGTGCAACTGCAAGGCCAGCAGCGCGAGCTCTACGAAGGCGTACGCGCGGCGGCCGATGTACAGGTGCGCCGCGTGCTGCAGCGCCAGAGCTTCAATGGCGCGCAGATCAGCATCCTGGACGCGCTGCTCAAGCTGCGCCAGGTCTGCTGCGACCCGCACCTCGTCAAGGGAAGCAAGCCGGCCAAGACCATGGAACGCGCCAAGCTGGAGCTGCTAACCGACATGCTGCCCGAGCTGGTGGCCGAGGGCCGGCGCGTACTGGTGTTCTCGCAGTTCACCGAGCTGCTGGAGCTGGTGGCCGAGCAGCTGCGCATGCTGGAGCTGCCGTTCCTGAGCCTGACCGGCAAAACCCTGCCGAAAGAGCGCGGCGGCGTGGTGCAGCGCTTCCAGGCGCAGGAAGTGCCAGTGCTGCTGCTGAGCCTGAAAGCTGGCGGCGTGGGCCTGAACCTGACCGCCGCCGACACCGTCATCCACATGGACCCGTGGTGGAACCCGGCGGTGGAAGAACAGGCCACGGCACGCGCTCACCGTATCGGGCAAGACCAGCCGGTGTTCGTCTACAAGCTGGTGGTCGAGGGCAGCATCGAGGAACGCATGCTGGAGCTGCAGGCGCGCAAACTGGCGCTGGCCGATAGCGTGTTGGGCCACGACGCGGCCGGAGCACTGAAGTTTGATGCGGCTGATCTGGATGCGCTGCTGGCGCCACTGACAGCCTTGACGCAGAACTTAGAAATCCCGCAAAGCCCGGAAGAAGCTGCCCGCCGCTGGGGTCGAACAGGCAGTCGGCTCTAGACACACACTACAAAAAATATAGCTACCAACGCAGCTAATATCAGCGCTAGATGCTCATTGTGTAAGTATCTTGGTGCGCAGGCTTCCACGCCAGATTCAAAGGCATATCTGCCGCCAGCGTGGGCCGCGCGAACAGATACCCCTGGCCGTAGTCGCAGCCGGCAGCAGCCAGCAGATCGCACTGCTCCTGCGTCTCCACGCCCTCGGCCACCACTTTCAAGCCCAGGGTGTGGGCCATGACGATGATCACATTGCACAAGGCCATATCGTCCGAACCGGCAGTGAGGTTGCGCACAAAAGCCTGGTCGATCTTCAGAATATCGATGTCAAATTTCTTCAGATAAGACAGCGAGGAGTAGCCGGTGCCAAAGTCGTCCAGAGACAGGCCTATGCCAGCCTGACGGAAACCGCGCAGTTGCTCGGTGACGTTGCCGCCGGCGTCCATCAACAAGCCTTCGGTGATCTCGATCATCACCGCATCGCCCGGCATGCCAGCAGCCTGCAAATGCGCCATCCAGGTCACCTGGTCTATTCCTTCGTTGCGGAACTGCACCGGCGATACATTCACGCTGACCTGGAACTGCGGGTCGTGCGTCTTGCGCCATACCGCCGCCTGCTGGACCGCCTCGCTGAAAACCCAGTTGCCTATGTCCACGATCATGCCGGTTTCTTCGGCGATGGGCACAAAATCGGCAGGACTGACCATGCCCTCCACCGGGTGGTGCCAGCGGATCAAGGCCTCGGCCTTGTGGATATGGCCAGTCCTCAGGTCCACGATGGGTTGGTAGAAAACGCTGAACTGCTGCTCGGCTATGGCCACACGCAAGTCATTGATGAGTCGCATGCGCTTTTGCGCAGCGTCCTGCATGGACGGCGTGAACACGGTGTAACGGTTGCGCCCCTGGCTCTTGGCGGCATACATGGCCTGGTCGGCGTTCTTCAGCAGGGCCTCGACCTGGGTCGCGTCCTGCGGGTAGAAGGTCAGTCCAGCGCTGGTCGAGATGTGCACCTGCTGCCCAGCCAATAAAAAGGGCTCGGCCAGACGCTGCAGCGCGCCCTGCACGATCTGGTGTACGTAGCCTATATCAGTCAGGCCACTGAGAATCAAGGTGAACTCGTCACCCCCCAGGCGGGCCACCAGGTCCGTCTGCCGCACCCCCATGCGCAGGCGCCGCGCCGCCTCCTGCAGCAGCATGTCGCCTACTTCATGCCCTAGGGTGTCGTTGACTTCCTTGAACAAGTCCAGGTCAAAAAACACCAGCGCCAGAGAGCGGCCATCACGCTGGGCAGCTGCCATATCCTGCTCCAGCCGATTTTGAAACATATGGCGGTTCGGCAAACCGGTGAGGCGGTCAAAGTTGGCCTGGTTCCAGATCATCTGGGCGGCACGCTTGCGCTCGGTCACATCTTCCAGCACCAGGACGAACAGCTGCTCACTGCCCAGGTCGATCTTGCGGCCCGAGATTTCGCAGAGCATGGCGTCTTCACGCCCCTCCACCATCGTGTTCTTGACACCTGCAGCCTGGTCCTCCTGGGCGTGTGCAGGCAGTAAGTTGCCCCGGTGCAGCCAGGCCTCGTAGCCCTTGATATGGCCGACACGCTCAATCACATTGAGCACATTGCTCTGGTCTTGCGGGTTGCACCATAGCACCGCATGGCGGGCACCGACCAGGTCGTCGCGCAGCAGGCCGAACTGGCGCAGCCCCGCGTCATTGATGTCGACAATCAGGTAGTCTGGCTCATTGCGGCTCACCGTCATGGCCAGCGGCGAGGCATGGAAAATAGCCTTGAACTTGGCCTCGGTAAAGCGCAGCGCGTGTTCGGCCCGCAGCCGGTCATACAGTTCGTGCTGCAGGTCTGCGTTCTTGGCGTCACGCTCGGCAATGGCCCGACCGAGGGACTCGCGCATCTGGTCCAGGCTGTGCGCGAGGCTGCCGATCTCGTCATGCCTGTGCCAGTCCAGCGCCTGCTCCAGCTCGCCGCGGGCCAACCTGGCGGTGGCCATTTGCAGCCGATACAGAGGGCGTACCACGCGACGTTCCACCAGCAAAAACACCAGCAGGAATGAAATGCCTACCTGGGCCAGAATAAACAGGCCCAGCTTGGTGAAGTCGGCCCACAGCTGACGCACCACGCGGTCGGTACTGAGCTCCACTGTGACCTGGCCCACACGCCGGCCATCCATCACGATATCGCTTTGCTGGCTCAGCACCGTGCCTTGGCGGCGCGCAGACAGCTCGCTGGAGACAAACACATTGCCGAACTCGTCTTTTATCGTCACGGCCACCACGTCGGCATTGCGCGTGACCGAGTCGATCAACTGCTTAGCCACCGCCTTGTCCACGTTCCAGATCGGCATGCCCAGGCCGCTGGACAGCAACTGCGTGTATTGCAGCATGGGCTCGCGTATGCGCAAGGTCAACTCACGCTCGTAGCGATTGTTCAGAAGCAGGCTACCCAGCACCAAGGCTGGCAACACAATGCCGAGCGCTACGCCCAGCGTCATGATTTGTCTTAGGGATAGCTTCGGCACGCGGTCCTTTTCCGATGGATGACCTCCAAGCAGTGGCGGTAAATGCGGGCTAAGTACACCGGCAGCCTCCCGTAGACATGGGCCTTATTTCGTGCGCCATAGCTGGATGTTGGTATCGATCATTTTCTTCATCGCGTTTTGACGTGCCAGCTTGTACATGGCCTTGGCCAATGCAGCACGCAATTCGCTGCTGTTACAGGGAGACTTGTGTGAAAGCGTCAGGTACAGGCTCTCGTTGCTGATCGATGTAGCCATGGGCAGCAACCCATCTATACCCAGCTTGGCAATGTAGGCCAAGGCCGGCGACTCTTCGTACACCAAATAGTCCACCCGCCCTAGCTGCAACATCTTGAGCGCCTGCTCTAGGCTAGGTACGGTAGCGATCTTCAGTGAAGTTTTGGCGAAACGGTCGAAATCCTCGCCAAAACTATTATTGATAACGGTTACACCAGACAGGCCCTGCAGGTCCGCCCAGCGCTGGTATTTGATCGGAGCAGACTGGCGGCCCCACACCAGGGAACGCGTCTCGCGGAACGACGGATAAACGTAATCCATATAGTCCAGGCGATCCACAGTGAAGAAAGCGCCAGCAACCAGATCAACACGCCCAAGCTTGGCCTCTTCCTGCACACGGGCCCAGGAGCCGGCATAACGTACCTCGATCGGAATACCGATTTCCTTGGCCACCATTTGCATCAAATCGGCATTCGCGCCAATCAGACGGTTGCTGTCGGCGGGATCTCGCCACAAATACGGCGGGTATTCGGGGTTGCCTGTGGCAACCAGCTGTTTACAAGTTTCAGTCGCCCAAGCAAACGATGCCAACGACGCCAGAACGACCAGCAAGAATGCCGGACGCACGCACCGAGACCATGTCTCTTTGAATGGAAAACGGTTGCACATGAACGCCCTTTGAACCCGTAAGTTATGAAAGAGTCTACTATTGAAGAAAGCAATTACAGAAATATGCCTAGACAAGATCGCCATACTACACGTTACAAGTATGAGCCCCTTATGAGCCTTACGATTTAGTGATTGCAGGGCCCCTCAAGCAGGTTACATGCCGGCCACAGCTACGGTCTCGAAGTATGCGCGCCATCACCCTGCCAGCAGAATCATTCAAAACGAAGCATGATGCATATACAAGCCCATCTCCAAGCATGGGCAGCACGCTGGAAACAAGGATGGCGTAGCAGCGAATTGCCAGCCATGCTTTTTTGGTCCGTGCCTGCGGGTGCGCTGGGCACACTGGTAACCATTGGTTTCCGTAGTGCGTTGTTCGAGCTGGACCGCTTGGTGCTGGGGCAAGGTGGCGGCCTGGTCGCCATTGCCATGCAACTGCAAGCCTGGCAGCGCATACTGGTACCCAGTCTGGGGGGACTGCTGGCAGGTGCGCTGCTCACCTGGGCCCAGAACCGCACCCCACAAAATGCCCCAAGCGACTATATGGAAGCCGTCGCGCTGGGCAACGGCCATATTCCCGTGCAAGCCAGTCTGGTCCGCAGCGGCTCCTCCCTGCTCAGCATCGCCAGCGGCGGCTCCATAGGCCGAGAGGGCTCCATGGTGCAGTTGGCCGCGCTGGGTGCATCCTTACTGGGTCGCTTACTGCACCTGCGTACAGAGAGATTGCGCCTGCTGGTGGCCTGCGGTGCGGCCGCTGGGGTCACTGCCGCATACAACGCACCCATCGCAGGTGCTTTTTTTGTAGCAGAAGTGGTGCTGGGTTCTATGGAAATGGAAAGCCTGGGGCCCATCATGGTGGCTTCAGTAGTGGCCAACATCACCATGCGTGCCTTCCCCGGCTACCAGCCCCCCTATGTCATACCAGCATTTCCGGCCGTGGCCGGCCCGGAAGTGCTGCTGTTTGCCATGATGGGTCTACTGGTCGGAGCCGCATCCGCCCTGTTTCTGCGCGGCCTAGACGCCAGCCGCAAACTGTTTCGGCGCCTGAGCCTGCCCCTGCCCGCACGCATGGGTCTGGGTGGGCTGGTCGTGGGACTGCTCTCTGTGCGGTGGCCCGAAGTCTGGGGCAATGGCTATAGCGTGGTGAACGAAGTGCTGCACTCGCCCTGGACCATCGCAACCCTGTTGATTCTGCTCGCAGCCAAGGCTGTAGCCACCCTGGCCACGGTGGGTTCCGGTGCCGTAGGCGGGGTTTTTACCCCAGCACTATTTTTTGGCTGCCTGCTGGGCGGCATCTTCGGCCAAACCGTGCAGCATGTCTGGCCCCAGGCATCGGCAGCCCCATTTGCCTACGCCATTGTGGGCATGGGCGCATTTCTGGCTGGCGCCACCCAGGCACCACTGATGGCGATACTGATGGTTTTTGAAATGACGTTGAGCTACCAGGTCATGCTGCCTTTGATAGTGGCATGCGTGCTGGCCTATTTTGTTGCCCGTTCGGCCAACGCCGGGTCCATGTACGACATCACATTGCGCCGCCAGGCCCAGCGTGACGAGCGGCGACGCCTGCGCACGCTGCATGTGCGTGACCTGGTTCTGCCCGCGCAGACGGTGGTGGCGCCGGATGCCGACCTGCACACCATGGGCCAGCTATTTCAACAATACCCCGTCAAATACCTGTATGTCACGGACGCCCACAAGCACTACCTGGGCGTCGTGCCGCTGAAGAAGCTGAGTCCCGCAGCAGGCGCAGCCAACCTGGACCATCTGTGCGCGGCCGATCTGCTGGGACAGGACATTGCTCCTCTGACCTCGGACATGACCTTGGCCGAGGCACTACAACGCTTCATGGACCACCGCGGTGAACGCCTGCCAGTGATTGAAAGCCTGCAATCCCCCGTCTTGCTGGGCGTGGTCAACAAAAGCAGCCTGCTGTCCACCTACGTTCGCCTGAGCGAATAACACCGGCTAGGCGTAGCTGGAGGCAACGATGGCGCCCACCATATCGGCCGTCACGGCCGACAGAGTCAGCCCCAGGTGCCCGTGCCCGGTGTTGTAGAACACGCCAGGTCGCTTGCCTTTGCCCACCCGAGGCAGCAGGTTGGGCATCATGGGGCGCAGTCCAGCCCAGGGCACCACACTTTCGGTGCGCACACCCGGAAAGCACTGCTGTACCCATTCCACCAAAGGACGGATGCGGTCGGCCCGGATATCCCGGTTATAGCCATTGAACTCCGCCGTACCGGCCACGCGGAATCGGTCCACACCCAAGCGGCTGGTGACCAATTTGGTGCCGTCGTCCAGCAGGCTCACCATCGGTGCAGCAGCCTGGCTTTGTGCATCCTGCAAATTCACCGTAATTGAATAGCCTTTGACGGGATAGATGTTGACGCGGTCGCCCAGCTGCGCCGCCAGGTCCCGGCTGGCCGTACCGGCGCAAACCACCACACCGTCAAACACATGGGACTGCCGTTCGATTCCATCATTGGCAGTGACAGTCACCTGTTTGCCATCGCTCTGCACGGCATCTATGTGCTGGCCATAGCGGGTTTGCACGCCCAGGCGCTCGGCCGCCAAGGCCATGCCGGTGCTGAATTTGTGGATGTCGCCCGTGGTGTCGCTTTCAGTGAAGTAACCGCCATAGTAGTTGCCAGCCAAGGTGGGCTCGATGGCGCGCATTTCTTGCGGTGTGACCGCGCGGCGCTCCAGCCCGCCCTGGGCCAGCAATTTGGAGACCTTGCCGGCATGGTCGAAGCTGGCTTTGTCACGGTAGATGTGCAGAATGCCTTCGCGCTTGTGGTCAAAGTCCAGCCCTTCCGCATCCGCCCAGGCATTCAGGTGCGCACGCGCAGCAATGGCAAGGCGGGTGGTCTCCACGGTGTTTTTCTCGTAGTGCGGGATGGCAGCAATGAACTCGGCAAACCAGGCCAGCTTGTGCCAGCTCGGCTTGGGGTTGACCAATAAAGGTGCGTCGCTCTTGAGCATCCACTTCAGCCCCTTGAGCACGGTAGACCAATGGTTCCATACCTCGGCGTTCGACACCGAAAACTGCCCGCCATTGGCAAACGATGTTTCCATGGCCGCATAGCGGTGTTTTTCAAACAAAGTGACCGCGAAACCCCGCTTTGCGAGGGCATATGCCGTGGTCACGCCCGTAATACCGCCGCCTATAACAGCAAACTTTTTCATGATGAGAGTTCCAAAACGTCAAAGTGGGGATAGCAACAAGCGTGCGCAGCTATCGCCCCTCTGTTTTGGACCTGAGAGATTCACGACTGGCACATAGCCAAGCCGCTTGCTCCTGCGGTGAACCGGGTGACGAAACCCGGTTGCTCTTCAGATGTGTGTGACAGGTACCGGTCCTTTTGCCTGAAAGTTTCCGGGGCGGTTGCTCCTTCGGCGCTGTGGGCAAACTTGTTGAGCAACAAGGGCCCCAGACTCTCCCGGTACCTGCCGCAATTATCGCATGGGGTTCGCGCACCCCAGGACCGGAATGACTCGGTCAATCAATTGCATCCGCCCATAAGGTCGACTGATTTACCCGGCCGAACCGCGCTCTAATTTTTCGCAGGCTCGGCCGCACTGCGCCGGCCGTGCACCGACACCGGCAGGTCACCATGCACGGTGACGCGGCGCACCACGCGGTGCTGGTCGCCGTAGTCATTGATCGCGTAGTGCTGGGTCGCGCGGTTGTCCCAGATCGCCACATCGCCCTCGGCCCAATGCCAGCGCACGGTGTTTTCCAGCCGCGTGATATGGTGCTGGAAGATCTCGAACAGGCGCTGCGAGTCGTGGGTGTTGTAGCCCACAAAGCGCTTCAGGAAATGCCCGGCCACCAGGCTGCGCTCGCCGGTTTCGGGGTGTACGCGCACCAGCGGATGGCGGGCCTCGATCAGGCGCGAGGTAAACACTTCGCGGTAATGCTGGGCGCCGTGGGCATCCACTTCGACGCGGGTGGCGGCGTAGTCGTAGTCGTTGCCGTGCACCGCCCACAAGGTATCTGCCAGGGTCTTCAGCTCGGTCGGCAACTGGTTGTAGGCCTCGGCGGTATTCGCCCACACTGTGTCGCCGCCCTGCTGCGGAATGGTCAGCGCGCGCAGCACCGATACCTTGGGATAAGCGGCTTCGAAGGTCACGTCGGTATGCCAGGAATTGGCCCGGCCGCCGTGGTTCGAGTCCAGCTCCAGAATCTCGGTGCCGCTGCGCGAGGGCACGGTGGGGTGCGGCACGATGCTGCCCCAGCGCCCGGCAAACAGTTGGTGCTCGGCATCGTCCAGATGCTGCTGGCCGCGGAAGAACAGCACCTTGTGCTGCAGCAGCGCCTGGTGGATGGCGGCAAAGGTTTCGGGCGCCAACTGGCCCGACAGGCGCACGCCTTGTATGCGTGCACCAATCCGCCCCGCCAAAGGATAGATATCGAGTGTGGGAACGACTTCAGTATGGGGAGCATTGAGAACAGCGGACATGCAATTTCCTTGGTAAGACGGGTTGAAACAGGATCGAAAAAAACACCCGCCCATGCTAGGAACTGCAACCCGGAAACCAAAGCATGGAATTCGCATGTGCATCTACACCGCACAGATGCGCATATGCATGCGCAATTTCCTTCGTTGTTGCGTAGGCCTTGCCAATCTACGCTGCAACTTCACGACAACTCCCAAGGGACATGCATGCGAACCGTTTTCAAGCTATTCACCGCCATGGCAGTGGCCTTCGGGCTGTCGGCCCAGGCCCTGGCGCAAGAGGCCCTGGAAGTCACCGACATCCGCTACCAGGGCTCGGCCGGCCAGGTGGTCTGGATTGAACTGGCCGAAAGTCTGGGCTATCTAGCGCCGCTGAAAGCCAAGTGGGTGGGCAACACCATCAGCGGCCCGCAGGACGTGCAGGCCGTGGTCACCGGCGACATCGACATCGGCGGCGCCTTCAACGGCGCGCTGGTCAAGCTGCTGGCCAAGAAGGCGCCAGTGAAAGCCGTGCTCGGCTACTACGGCGTGGACGACAACACCTGGACCGGCTATTACGTGAAGACCGACAGCCCGATCAAGACAGCCCGCGACCTGCTGGGCAAGAAAGTGGCGGTCAACACCCTGGGCGCCCACCACGAATTCATGGTGCGCGAATACCTGGAGCGCAACAAGCTCAACGATGAGGACGCAAAACAAGTCACCCTGGTGATCACGCCGCCGGTTACTGGCGAGCAGGCACTGCGGCAGAACCATGTGGACGTCACCACGCTGGGCGGCATTCTGCGCGACAAGGCACTGGAGCGCGGGGGCATCCGCCCGCTGTTTACCGACCAGGAACTGTTCGGCAACTTCACCGCCGGCTCGCTGGTGATGCGCAACAAGTTCCTGGAGCAGAACCCCAAGGCCTCCAAGCACCTGGTCAGCGCACTGGCCCGCTCCATCGAATGGGCGCGCAAGACGCCGCCGGCCGAAGTGCGCGCCACGTTCGAGAAGATCATCAAGGCCCGCGGCCGCGCCGAAAGCGCCGACGCCATCCAGTACTGGAAGAGCACCGGCGTGCCGTCCATTGGCGGCGTGGTGCAAGACAAGGAGCTGCAAGTCTGGATCGACTGGCTGGTGAAGGAAGAGGTCATCAAGCCCGGCCAGATCAAGCCCGCCGACCTGTACACCAATGCCTACAACCCCTACGCCACCGGCGCCAAGGTAGCCGCCAAATGAGCACCGGCAATATCCGCTTTGAGCATGTGCGCAAGGAGTTCACCGTGCGCGCTGACGATGGCGGCCCGGAGCAACGCTTTGTGGCCCTGGACGACGTTTCGCTGGAGGTGCGGGCCGGCGAATTCCTGGTGTTGGTGGGGCCCAGCGGCTGCGGCAAGTCCACGCTACTGGACCTGCTAGCCGGCCTGACCCTGCCCACCAGCGGCCGCGTGCTACTGGACGGCAAAGCCATCACCGGCCCGGCACGTGACCGCGGCGTGGTGTTCCAGCAGTACGCGCTGTTCCCCTGGCTCACGGCACTGGACAACGTGGCCTTTGGCCTGGAGATCGCCGGCGTTGGCCTGCGCGAGCGTCGCGCCAAGGCCGCCAGTTACCTGGACCTGGTGGGCCTGAGCGCGTTTGCCAACCGCTACCCGCACGAGCTGTCGGGCGGCATGAAGCAGCGGGTGGCGATTGCCCGCAGCCTGGCTTATGAGCCCCAAGTACTGCTGATGGACGAGCCCTTTGCCGCGCTGGACGCACAGACCCGCGAGACCCTGCAGGAGGAGCTGGTGGACATCTGGCAACGCACCGGCAAGACCATTGTGTTCATCACCCACGGCATCGACGAGGCGGTGGTGCTGGGCCAGCGCGTGGCGGTGATGACCTCCCGGCCCGGCCGTATCAAGCAGATTGTGGACATCCCGGACGCACTGCGCGCCAGCGGCCAAGACGTGCGTTCGCTGCCACTGTTTGGCGAACTGCGCCACGCAATCTGGTCGCTGTTGCACGACGAAGTGGCCGCCGCCCGGCAGCAGCGCCGCGCCCGCATCGCAGCCCTACCCACGCTACCCACGTTAAAGGAAAGCCTCCATGTCTGAACTCAGCCTCGCCGCCGGCCACCCGCCGCTGGCCTTGCCCCAGGCGCCCCGCTGGGCACGCCTTTACCGCATCTACCAGCACGCCCGCAGCGCGCTCTGGCGGTCGGCCCTGGTTCTGGCGCTGGCCCTGCTGTGGGAGCTGGCGCCGCGCCTGGCGCTGACCGACTCCACCTTTCTGCCACCGCTGAGCGAGGTACTGGCCGCCGGTTGGGCCCTAGCGTTGAACGGCCAGCTTTGGCAGCATGCCTCGGCCAGCCTGGCGCGCGCCCTCGGCGGCTTTGCGCTGGCCGTGCTCTACAGCGTGCCGCTCGGGCTGGCGATCGGCTGGTACCGGCGCCTGGGCCAGTTTGTGAACCCGATGATCGAGCTGCTGCGCAATACCGCGCCGCTGGCCCTGCTGCCGGTGTTCATCCTGCTGCTGGGCATAGGCGAAGTGTCCAAAGTGGCGATGGTGGTGTATGCCTGCTCCTGGCCGCTGCTGCTGAACACCATCTCGGCGGTGAAACAGGTCGACCCGCTGCTGATCAAGTCGGCGCGTACCATGGGTGCCAGCCCGCGCCAGCTGTTCCTGAAGGTGATCCTGCCGGCCTCGGTGCCGACGATTTTTGTCGGCATCCGCCTGGCCAGTGCCACCGCCATCCTGGTGCTGGTGGCCGCCGAAATGGTCGGCGCCAAGTCGGGCCTGGGCTTTCTGATCATCTACGCGCAGTACAGCTTTCTGATCCCCGACATGTACTTCGGAATCATCGCCATCACCGCCATCGGGGTGGCCTGGAACTTCGCGCTAGAGCTGCTGGAGCGGCGCCTCACCGCCTGGAAGCCCGCCCCCTAAGCACTTGAGCGCCTAAACGCCTGACCACATCCACTTCAGAAAACACATATGACTCAACGCAAACTGCGCCTGGGCGCCTTCATCATGGCCACCGGCCACCACATCGCTGCCTGGCGGCACCCGGGCGCGCAGATCGATTCGGGCGTCAACATCGACCACTACATCGAGGTCGCCAAGACGGCAGAACGCGGCCTGTTCGACCAGGTCTTCGTGGCCGACAGCCCCGGCCTGTGGTTCGAGGGTGACGACGAGGCCTTCAGCCGCCAGGGCCGGGTGTCGCACTTCGAACCGGTGACGCTGTGGGCCGCGCTGTCGGCCGTGACCAAGCACATCGGCTTTGTCGCCACGGCCTCCACCACCTACGAGGACCCGTATTTGCTGGCGCGCAAATTCGCCTCGCTGGACCACCTGAGCAAAGGCCGCGCAGCCTGGAACGTGGTGACCACCAGCGCCGAAAACGTCTACGGCAATTTCGGCCTGGACAAACACCCCGACCCCGAAACCCGCTACGAGCGCGCACAGGAGTATGTGGACGTGGTCAAAGGCCTGTGGGACAGCTTTGAAGACGATGCCTTCAGCCGCGATGCGGCCAGCGGCGTGTACTTCGACCCAGCCAAGCTGCACACGCTAAACCATGTGGGCAAGCACCTGAAGGTCAAGGGCCCGCTGAACATCGAGCGCCCGCCGCAGGGCTACCCGGTGATCGTGCAGGCCGGCTCGTCCGAGCCCGGCAAGGAGCTGGCCGCCGCCAGCGCCGAAGCCATCTTCACCGCCTGGACCAGCTTGGCCGAGGCCCAGGCCTTCTACAGCGATGTGAAAGGCCGGCTCGCCAAATACGGTCGGCGGCCCGAGCAACTGCTGGTGCTGCCTGGCATCTCGCCGGTGGTCGGCCGCACCCAGGCCGAGGCCGAGGCCAAATGGGCCGAACTGCAGAAGCTGATCCATCCCTCGGTAGGCCTTAGCACCCTGGCACCTTTCTGGCCCGGTGAAGACCTTTCGAAGTGGAACCTGGACGCCCCGCCGCCCTACATCCCGCAGCCGCCGCTGGGCCGCAACAGCCGCGCCCATGTGGTACTGGAACTGGCCCGGCGCGACAAGCTCACCGTGCGCCAGCTCTACGAATACCTGGCCGGCGCACGCGGCCACTGGGTGGTGGTGGGTACGCCGGAATCGATTGCCGACCAGATGCAGAGCTGGTTTGAGAACGGCGCGGCCGATGGCTTCAATGTGATGCCGCCGGTGCTGCCCGAGTCGCTGGACGACTTTGTGGACCTGGTGATTCCCGAGCTGCAGCGCCGTGGCCTGTTCCGCACCACATACGAAGGTACGACGCTGCGCGAAAACCTGGGACTGGAGCGACCAGTCAACCAGTTCAGCGTGCAAGCCCGCAAAACGGCTTGATCACGCCAACTGCAACGCTATAGTATCCATAGCTACCAGCGCAGGTAATACCTGCTCTAGAGCCCTATTTTCTCAATAAAATTTAGTGGCGACCGGCTACAAAAGACTCAAACTCCAGGCTGGCCAGGGGCCGGGAGAACAGATAGCCCTGGGCATAGTCGCAGCCGGCGGCCGCCAGCAGGTCACGCTGCTGCGCGGTTTCCACGCCCTCGGCCACCACCTGCATGCCCAGCTCGTGGGCCATCACGATCATGGCCTTGCACAGCGCCAGCTCAGTGGACGCAGGACGCAGGTGGCGCACAAACGACTGGTCGATCTTGATGAGGTCAATGTCAAACTTTTGCAGGTACGACAGCGACGAATAGCCCGTACCAAAGTCGTCCAGCGATACCTGGATGCCCGCCTCGCCCAGCTCCAGCAGATGCCCGGTCACGCGGGGGTTGGCATCCAGCAGCAGGCCTTCGGTGATTTCCACCACAATGCTTGAGCCGGGCAAACCCAGCGCCTGCAGCTGCTGGGCCCAGGCCTGTTTGCCACTGCCATCATGATGAAACTGCGCAGGGGACTTGTTCACACTGATCTGGAAGTCGGGGTGCACGCTGCGGCGCCAGGCCTGCACCTGCAGGGCCGCCTGCTGGAACACCCATTCACCGATGTCCACGATCAAACCGCTGGACTCGGCAATCGGTATAAATTCCGCCGGGCTGACCAGGCCACGCAGCGGGTGCTGCCAGCGTATCAATGCCTCGGCCTTGTGCACCGCCCCGGTAGCCAGTTCCACAATCGGCTGATAGACCAAACGGAACTGCTGCTCCTGCAGGCCGGCACGCAGGTCGTGGGCCAGGCGCACCCGGTTTTGCGCCGCCTCCTGCAAAGCAGGGGTGAAAAAGCTGAACCGGTTACGCCCCGCCCCCTTGGCCACATACAGCGCCTGGTCGGCGTTCTTCAGCAAGTCGTCAATATCGCGCGCATCGGTCGGATACAGCGTGATGCCGATGCTGGCAGACACAAACACCTGCTCGTTGCCCAACTGGAACACCTTTTCCACCGCCCGCAAAATTTTTTGCAGCGTGGGCTCCAGCCGGGGGGCATCGCTGACCTCGGTCAGGATCACGGTGAACTCGTCGCCCCCCATACGGGCCACCGTATCGGCTTCCCGCACGCAGTCCTGGATACGCTGCGCCGCTTGCACCAACAGCAGGTCGCCATTGCCGTGGCCCAGGGTGTCGTTGACCTCCTTGAAGTGGTCCAGATCAATGAACAGGATGGCCAGTTGCTGCGCGTCGCGCTTGCAACGCTTGATCTCCTGCTCCAGCCGGTCGCGCAGCATGCGCCGGTTGGGCAGACCGGTAAGCGTGTCAAAAAATGCCTGCTGGCGCACCAAGGCCTCGGCGGATTTGCGGTCGGTGATGTCGGTATGGGTGCCAATCATGCGCAGCGGCCGCCCATCGGTATCGCGGTTGATCAGCATGCCCCGGCTCAGCACCCACTTCCAGCCGCCGTCCTTGCACCGTATGCGGTGCTCGTTGTGGTAGATCGCGGTGTGCCCCTGGAAATGGGCGTCGCGGTCCAGCGCCATCTGCGCCACATCATCCGGATGGGTGCGGCTATCCAGCTCCGACGCCATATTCGGGATCTCTCCTTCCTGGAAACCATACATCTCCACCAGGCGTTTGGAGAAATGCTCGACCCCGCTCTGGATATCCCAATCCCACACACCATCGCCGGTACTTTCCAAAGCCAGCTTCCAGCGGTTCTCAGCGTCCTGCAAGGCCAACTGCGTCTGCTTACGCTCCGTAATGTTCTGCAGCACCGAGGTACGTGACACCAGCCGGCCGTCCTCTCTAACTGAAGTTCCCACTGCATGCACCCAGATGCGCTCGCCCCGAAAAGTAATGGCCTCCAGCTCATAGTCGTGCGAATCAGGCTGGTGCTGCGTATCGGCATACGAAGCCCGTATCCTGGCGATGGAGGCCGGTGTAAACACCCGCTCTATGGACTCCATCGGCGTGCTGGGCGTGTACTCCTCTGGTGTAGTCTGAAAAATGCGGTACATACCCTCGGTCCAGAACACCCGGTTGGTCAGCAGGTCCACCTCCCAGCCGCCCACTTGCGCAAGCGACTGCATGGCGGTCAGCAACCGGTCCAGGCGCTTACGCGCAGTCTGCGCCTGCACATAGTCCGACACATCGGCAAAGGTGCGAACCACGCCGCCATCGGATAACTGCTGGCTTTTGACCTCCAAGGTGCGCCCGGTATGCGTTACGCGCAGATAGTGCCCCGGAATCGCAGATTTGCCACCGCTCAGCACATAGCTGCGCGCATGGCTTTCCACCCAGCCCCCCTCGGGGCCGAAATCACCGCGTGCCGTTTGAAACTGGTTGACCTGCTCCAGCGTCGGGTGGGTGGCCAGAAATCTCTCCGGCAGATCCAGCAACTCGCACACCCTGGGGTTGAACAAGATCAGGCGCCGATCCGCATCGAACACAAACAGCCCCTGGCTGATACTGGCCATGGTGGTCTGCAGCAGCCGGGACTGCTCCAGCAGCCGCGCATTCAAACCCAACAGCTGCTCCTCGGACTGCTTATGGGCGCTGATATCGGTATGGGTGCCAATCATGCGCAGCGGCCTGCCCTGCGCATCCCGGCTGACGATCAGGCCATGCGACAGTATCCAGACCCAGTGCCCATCCTTGTGGCGCATGCGCAGCTGCGTGATGTAGTCGGGCGCAGTACCGTCCAGATAGGCGTGGACCGCACTCTGCATCAGCGCCAGATCGTCAGGATGCACCATGTGCACAAAGTTGGCATAACCGCCCTGCACCTCGCCGCCGCTATAGCCCAGGATTTCCTCCCAGCGCCGCGAATGGGTCTGCGTGTCGTTCACCAGATCCCACTCCCATACCCCTACACCCGAGCCCTCCAAGGCGACTTTCCAGGGGTTGTCTTCGGTATCTTGGTCTGGCGCGCGGGTCCAGTTGGGCGGCGTCGCTGGGCTAGTGGTGACGAATGGAGCAGTCAAGTGGGATGGACCAGATACAGGCTGGATTCGGGCAGAGGAAGGTTCTAAAAATTTGATGCCATAGATTACTTCAGCGTGCAGCAGATAGCCACCACTGGCAAGCCTTCTGTTTAGCCATCATATTCATAGCAACAAACCCATCATAAATCTACGCCAGCGGCATGTTTAAGCCTGAATTCTGAGGTTTATTTTCTCGGCTCCACTCGCGCAATCGCTGTGCACGATGCTCGCCTTGGCGTGCCATCTGCGCAGCAGCCCATCATCGCCGCAACCAACATTCAGTTTTTACAGAATAAATACTTCTTATTAATCTGCTTTTTCAGAAGCGTTCACAGACCTACTATGCAAAGCACATCAACTTGATACCCAAGGAGCACAACCCATGAAAAAGATACTCTCCCTAATGGCCGTGGTCATGGCCCTAGGCCTGTCCACCATCGCTGTAGACGCGGAAGCGGCCAAGCGCATGGGCGCGGGTAAATCCCTGGGCATGCAGCGCCAGGCCACACCCGATAAATCGCCCACCGCCACGCCGGCACAAACGCCCGCGGCCAACTCGGCCGCAGCGGCCGCTCCCGGCGCCGCAGCTGCGGCTGCAGCCCCCAAGCGCTCCTGGATGGGCCCGCTGGCCGGTCTGGCCGCGGGCTTGGGCCTGGCCGCACTGGCATCGTCCTTGGGTTTTGGTAGCGAACTCGCATCCATGCTGATGTTCGGTCTGCTGGCTGCCGCCATCATGGCGGCCGTGGGCTTCTTCATGCGCAAACGCGCTGCAGCTCGCCAGCAGCCGTCGACAGCGCGCATCGGCGGCATGCAATACGCCACGGCAGGCGCTCCGGCAGAGCTGAGCCCCGCGGCTCCGGCCTACAAGATGTCCATGCCCGGCGGCTCCAGCATTGGTGCCAACCTGGCGGCCAAGCCGCGCATTCCTGCGGACTTTGATGTGGTCGGTTTTGTGCGCAATGCCAAGGTCAACTTCATCCGCCTGCAGGCCGCCAATGACGCCGGCAATCTGGAAGACATCCGCCAGTTCACCACGCCGGAAATGTTTGCCGAGCTGAAGATGGACATGTCCGAACGCGGCGCCGCCAAACAGCAGACCGATGTGGTGAATGTCGATGGTGACGTACTGGAAGTTGCCGAAGAAAACGGCCAGTACGTGGTCAGCGTGCGCTTCAGCGGCCAGATCCGCGAAGACGGCGGCACGCCCGAAGCCTTTGACGAAATCTGGCACCTGACCAAGCCCCTGCAAGGCGCGGGCGGTTGGATTCTGTCCGGCATCCAGCAAAGCTAAGCGCTCTGCGCTGCCCGTGAAAGGCCCCGGTGTACAAGCACCGGGGCCTTTTACTTTGGACGGCACATGACAACACACAAGAAATCAGCCCCCAGCGCATGATTTACCTGCGCTAGCAGCTATCAAAATAGAAGCAAGCAGCAGAAAGCCCCGACAGCCGGTGCGCAGCCAAATTTTTGCAAAAATGGCGCCATGACCGCCCCCACCCTCTCCCCCCGCGCTCCCCGCTATTGGCTGATGAAGTCCGAACCCGAAGAGTGTTCCATCGACGACGCGCTGGCCGCCCCAAGCGCCACCGTCCCCTGGACCGGCGTGCGCAATTACCAGGCCCGCAACTTCATGCGCGACGACATGCGGGTCGGCGACGGCGTGCTGTTCTACCACTCCAGCAGCAAAGAGACGGGCATCGCCGGCATCGCCCGCGTGGCCTCCGGCACACGCGTAGACCCCACCCAGTTCGACCCGACCTCACCCTACTGCGACCCCAAGTCCACCCCCGACAAGCCGCGCTGGCTGTTGCTGGACGTGCAGGCCCTGCGCAAGACGCGGGTGCTGGGTTTGGCCGAACTGCGCGAACAGCCGGCGCTGGCCGAGATGCGGGTGCTGCAGCGGGGCAACCGGCTGTCGATCACGCCGGTGGAGGCTGCGGAATGGAAGCTGATTACACAGCAGCTGCTGGCCTAACTAGGGTCAACCACCTTGTCGGGCGCCCGGTACACCAGCACCTTCAAGGCCCGATCCTCCGACACGTCGGCAAACACCGTCGGGTTCGCTACGCGCTCGACAAAGGTCAGCTCGGGTGCCAGTTCAGCCATCTGGTCCTGTAGAAATGCGACGCCCAGCTCGGGTGCATTCAGGCACAAGAGCGCGTGGCCGCCGGGCATCAGCAGGTCGGGCAGGCGGCGCATCAGGCGGGCGTAATCCTTGGTAGCGACAAAGCTGCCTTTTTGGTAGCTGGGTGGATCCACGATGATCAGGTCGTAGGCGCCGCCGCGGTTGATCTTGCCCCAGGTGGTGAAGATGTCGTGCGGCAGAAAACTGGCGCCGGTGCTCAGGCCGTTGAGCTGGTGGTTTTGCTGCCCCGTGGCAATGGCGCCGTGGCCCATGTCCACGTTGAGCACATGTTTGGCCCCCGCCTGCAATGCCACTACCGAGAAGGCGCAGGTGTAGGCGAACAGGTTTAGCACGCGGAAGTTGGCGCGGCCGGCCACGTGCTCGCGCACCCAGCGCCGGCCTTCGGCCATGTCGAGAAACAGACCGTGGTTCTGGCCCTTGAGCACATGCACACGGTAGCGTGCGCCCTGCTCCGTCACCACATGCGGGTCGGGCACAACGCCTGCCATCAGGCGGGCCTCCGAACGGCCGTCAAACCGGCATTGGTAGACCCAGTTCAACGGCTGGCCGGGCGTCAGCTGCTGCCAGCGGGCCTCCAGCGCGGCGCCAATGGCGGCCAGCTCGTCGTCACTGGCGGGCTGGAAGCTGGTCAAGAGCAAGACCGGCGGAAAGGCGTCCAGCGCCCAGTGCTCGCAGCCCGGGTAGCGACTACCCCGGCCGTGGAAGATGCGCTGGGCGTCGGTGGGCAGGGCCATCGTGGCGATGGTGTCGAGCAGGGCTTGCATGGCTTGGCGTCTAGAAAATCAAACGCCGATGGTAAGAGAAAAAGTGCTCTGGCGCAGATAGAACCTGCGCAAGTAGCTACTTTTTTAGTAGCACTCTGGTCGGTCGGCTCAGGAAGCTTGGAGTTGTGCCAACAGGCTGTCCAGACTGCCGTACAAGGCATTGCCACGCACCAGGTGCCGGCCTTGGGCATTCACAAGCACAAGGTTGGGCACGCCCTGGGCACCCAGTTGCTGCATATCGCGCTGGGCGTCGGCCATGCGCTCGCGGTTGGCAGCAGTCAATGCTGCATCCGCCTGCAACAACTGCTCAACGGCCGCATCCAGCCGCAGGCCGCGCAACAGCTCGGCCAAGACCGCCACGGCCGTGGTGTCCAGGCCGTCCACGTAGCGGGCCTCCTGGATTGCACGCAGCGCGTCGAACTCCCGCTCAGGCGCGGTGCGCTGCACGGCGGTCAAAGCCAGGGTGGCGGGGCCGGAGTCGAAACGCTGGCCGTGCTTGCCCAGCACCTCGCTGCGGTAGCGCGGGGTGAAACGCTGGCCCGTCAGGCGTTCTATGCGTTCGTCGTTGCTCCAGGCGTAGGCGGCAAAGTCGGCGTCCATGGTGCGGCTGCCGGCCCCGGTGAACAAGCCCGTGGGGGCGATCTCCAGCTGCACACCCGGCGCGTTGCGCAGCTTTTGCAAGGCGGGGGCCGCGCCGTAGCACCAGCCGCACAAGGGGTCCATAAGGTAACGGACGACATAGCGAACGCTTACCATTTCATTTCGCCCTTGTTCACCTTCGCACCAATGTCCAGCACCATGGCACCGCCCACTGCAGGGAAGGCCTTGTTCATGGCGTCTATCAGCTCAGCACTGTTCTTGCTGCTGGCCAGGTTCTTCTCGAAGGTCTGCAAATAGGCCTTGGTATAGCCGATGCTGCTGGCATCGATGGGCGTACCCGCCTGCATATGGCCGGGCACGACGATGGCTGGCTGCAGCGCGGCCATCTCGTCCAGCTGGGCCAGCCAGGCGCTGCGCTCGGCCACGGTTTGCGTGTCTGCCGTCCACACATGCAGATTGCCGAACACGCCGATATTGCCCACCACCGCCTTGATGGACGGAATCCAGGCGTAAGGACGGTGTGCCAGCGCGCCCGTGGTGCCACGGATCTCCACCTTCTCGCCGTCCACCGTCAAGCTGTTGCCTTCAATGGCATGGGGCAGTACGGGCGTACGCGGGGCGTTGGCGCCCATCTTGGGGCCCCAGAAGGCCACCTTGCCGGCATGCTTGGCGCTCAGCTTGGCCAGCACGGCCGGCGTAGTCACCACATCAGCCTGGGGGAATATCTCCTTCAGCGCTTCCACGCCGAAGTAGTAGTCGGGGTCGGCCTGGCTGACGTAGATCGTCTTCAGTTGCTTGCCGCTGTCCAGCACATTGGCGGCGATGCGCAGCGCGTCGGCGCGGGTAAAGCCAGCGTCGATCACCATGGCTTCCTTCTCGCCGTAGACCAGGGTGGAGTTGACGTTGAAGCTATTGCCATCGGCGTTGTACACGCGCAGCTGCAAAGGCTGGGCGGCGGAGGCGGTGCCGGTAACGACGGCGATGGTGGCAGCGACAAGAGAGGTACGGAGCATGGTGGTTTCCTGGGTAGGTGTTGCGATGGAAAGCAGTTTAGTTTCACCATTCAAACCAATAAACCCCATAAACTACGCATTACTGTTGCATAAATAGAACCAATATGGACCGCATTACCGCCATGCGTGTGTTTGCCGAAGTCGCCACCAGCGGCAGCTTCAGCGCCACCGCCGACAAGCTCGACATGTCCCGCGCCATGGTGACGCGCTATGTCACCGAGATGGAGAACTGGCTGCAGGCGCGGCTGCTACAGCGCACCACACGCCGCGTGACCTTGACCGATGCAGGCGAACAGGCCCTGCGCCGCAGCCAGCAAATGCTGGAGCTGGCCAGCGCGGTGGAAGAAGAAACCGCCAGCGGCAGTGACACCCTGCGCGGGCAGCTGCGGCTGACCGCCAGCATGTCCTTCGGCCACGCCCACCTGGCGGCCGCCATCACCGAGTTCCTGGCCGTACACCCCCTGCTCTCGGTGGACCTGCAGGTGGGCGACAGCACCCTGAACCTGGTGGAGGCGCGCATCGACCTGGCCATACGCATCAGCAGCGAGCCCGATCCCATGCTGATCGGCCGCCCGCTGGTGGCCTGCGAATCGGTGCTGGTGGCCTCGCCGCAATACATCCAAGCACACGGCATGCCGCAGCACCCCGGGGAGCTGGCGCAACAACGCTGCCTGAGCCATGCCACCGTGGGTAAAAGCCTGTGGAAGCTGTCACGCAACGACGAGGTGGTGGAGGTGCGCGTAAACAGCCCATTTAGCGCCAACGAGGCCACCGTGCTGCTACAGGCCGCGCTGGCGAGCGCGGGCATTGCCCTGCAGCCCAGCTACCTGGTCAACAGCTATCTGCGCAGCGGTGCGCTGGTGCAGGTACTGCCCGACTGGCAGGTGCCGACGATGACGGTGTACGCCCTGTACCCCTCGCGCCGCCATCTGTCGCCCGCCGTGCGGGCTCTGGTGGACCACCTGGTGGCGCACTTCAAGATTGCCCCGTGGGCGCTCGCCGCCTAAACCGCCGGAGCAGGTTTTAGGCGATCTGCGCGATCACTGCGCCCAACGCCTGCACCGTGCCCGCCTGTGCCGCCAGCGTAATGCGGCCGCTGCGGTGCGCCGTGACCTGCATCTCCATCTTCATGGCTTCCATGACGGCGATCACATCGCCCTCTTGCACCGCATCGCCCTCGGCCACCTTCCAGGCCTGCAGATTGCCGGCGATGGGCGAGCTGACGGCGCTGGCGTCCACCGCCGCCTCGGGCGTGGCAGTCTGCACTGCGCTGCCAGAGGCATTCGCCAAACCCTGCAGCAGCACGGCCGGCAGGCCCAGCAGCACGCGGCGGCCGTCGATCTCGATGGCGGTGCGCAGCAGGCTGCTATCGGGCTGGGGTTCGGCGCGTGCCTGGGCCTGGATGGCCTCGGCCAGCGGTGCGGCGAAGTCGGATTCGATCCAGCGGGTATGCACCTTGAAGCCATCAGCGCCGACGAAGTCCGGGTGCGTGATCACCGCGCGGTGAAACGGCAGCACCGAGGCCACGCCTTCGATCTTGAACTCGCGCAGCGCACGGCGGGCGCGGGCCAGCGCCTGCTCGCGGGTGGCGCCAGTGACGATCAGCTTGGCCATCAGCGAATCGAACGTGCCTGGCACCACCGAGCCAGCCAACACGCCCGTATCCAGGCGTACGCCGGGGCCAGACGGCGGGTCGAAGCGCAACACCGGCCCGGGCGTGGGCAGGAAGCCCCGGCCCACGTCTTCGGCGTTGATGCGGAACTCGATGGAATGGCCCAGCGGCGCCGGCGTCTGCGTGATGGACAGGGGCAGGCCATCGGCCACGCGCAGCTGCTCCACCACCAGGTCCACACCGGTGGTCTGCTCGGTGACCGGGTGCTCCACTTGCAGGCGGGTATTCACCTCCAGGAAGGAAATGGCGCCGCTTTGGCTGAGTAAAAACTCCACCGTGCCGGCACTGACATAGCCGGCGGCGGCGCAGATGTCGCGCGCCGAGCTGTGGATGCGCTCGCGCTGCGCGTCGCTCAAGAAGGGCGCGGGCGCCTCCTCCACCAGCTTCTGGTTGCGCCGCTGCAGCGAGCAGTCGCGCGTGCCCAGCACCACCACGTTGCCGTGGGTGTCGGCCAGCACCTGGGCCTCGATGTGGCGCGGCTTGTCCAGAAACTGCTCGACAAAGCATTCACCGCGGCCAAAGGCTGTCACCGCCTCGCGCACGGCGGACTCGAACAGCTCGGCCACCTCGTCCATGCGCCAGGCGATCTTCATGCCCCGGCCGCCGCCGCCAAAGGCCGCCTTGATGATGATGGGCAGGCCGTGCTGCTCGGCAAAGGCCAGCACCTCGCTGGCGTCTTTCACCGGGTCGGGCGTACCGACCACCAGCGGCGCGCCGACCTTGAGTGCGATCTTGCGGGCCTGCACCTTGTCGCCCAGCTGGGCAATGGTGCTGGGCGAGGGGCCGATCCAGGCCAGGCCCGCATCGATCACCGCCTGGGCGAACGCTTGGTTCTCGGACAGGAAGCCATAGCCGGGGTGCACCGCGTCAGCACCGCTCTTGCGCGCCAGATCCAGCAGCTTGGCCATGTTCAGGTAGGTGTCGGCCGGGCGGTCGCCGTCCAGGCCATAGGCCTCGTCGGCCATGCGTGCGTGCAGCGCGTCGATGTCGGCATTGGCATACACGGCCACGGACTGCACACCGTAGTCGGCACAGGCGCGGGCGATACGGACGGCGATTTCGCCTCGGTTCGCGATCAGGACTTTTTTCATATTCACAACTCTGCAAATGTTCGGATGGGGTTAAAGCGCAGCCAGGCCCCCACGGGGATCTGCCCTGCGCGGTCCAGGTGGTAAGGCGCCACACAGGCGATCACCGGGTAGCCGCCGGTCAGCGGGTGGTCGGCCAGGAACAGCACGGGTTGGCCGCTAGGCGGCACCTGCAAGGCGCCCAAGGCCGTGCCCTCGCTGGGCAGCTCGCCGGTGCTGGCGCGGTCCAGCGGCACTTCGCCGGCCAGGCGCAGGCCGACGCGATTCGACTGGGCGGTGACCTGCCAGCGCTGGGCCGCCAGGCGCTCTACCGCTGCGGCGCTAAACCAGTCGGTGCGCGGGCCCATGACCACGTCCAGCACCACCTCTTGTTGCAGCGTGGGCAGGTCCTCGGGTGGCAATTCAACAGCCCCCACCACCATGCTCACCGGGGCTGGGCGCACGCCGAGCAGCTCGCCAGCGGCCAGCGGCGCCGGGCCCACATTGGCCAGGGTATCGGTAGCGCAACTGCCCATCACCAGTGCTTCGTCAAAACCACCGCGCACCGCCACATAACAGCGCGCGCCGGCCTCGGGCTGGCCCACGGCCAGGGTGTCGCCATCGGCCAGGGCCACGGCCTGGTAGTGCGGCACAGACCAGCGGCGGCCCGCAGCGGTGGTCACCGTCAGAGGCGCATCGGCACCGGTGACGGCCACCACGTTCTCGCCCTGGCTTTGCAACTGCAGGCCACCGCCCACGGTCTCCAGCGCAGCGGCGTTGCTGGCATTGCCAACCAGGCGGTTGGCGGCCTTCAGCCCGGTGGGGTCCATGGCGCCGGAGGCGGACACGCCCTGCCCCGCCTGCCCGTGGCGGCCCAAGTCCTGGAACAAGGTTTGCAGCCCGGTGCCCCGCACCTGCAGCGCAGCCTGACCAGGGGCCAAGCTCTCACGGGTACGTTGAGAAGGGTTTAAGTCTTTTAGGCCTCCAGCGCAGGTACTACCTGCGCCAGTAGCTCCTATTTGTGTAGCAATATCGACGAAGCGTACACGGTAGCCGGGCTGCAGCAGCGCAGGCTGGGCGCGGGCCAGATCCCACATCGCCACCGGTGTCACGCCGATGATCTGCCAACCACCGGGGCTGGCCTGCGGGTAGACGCCGCTAAAAGCTCCCGCCAGGCCCACGGCACCGGCGGGAATGCGGGTGCGCGGCGTGCTGCGGCGTGGCACGTCCAGGCTGGGGTGGCCGCCGCTGAGGTAGGCAAAGCCGGGCGCGAAGCCCGTGAAGGCCACGGTGTACTCGCTGCCCGTGTGGCGGCGCACCACTTCCTCGGGCGTGGTGCCCAGCATCTGCGCAACCTCGGCCAGGTCTTCACCGTCGTACTGCACAGGGATTTCGACCAGGGTGCTGCTGCGCTCGGCGCGCTGCGAGATGTCGCGGCCGGCGATGCTCTGCACCAGCTTTGCTGCGCTGGTAGCCGAGGGACGAAAGCGCAAAAGAATAGTTCGCGCGGCGGGCACCAGCTCTTCCACGCCGGGCAAAGGCTCGCGCTGCAGCGTGGCCAGCAGGGCCAGGGTCTGGTCCAGGTCGTCCAGCTCTACCAGCAGCGCATCCAGGTTGACGGGCAGAAAGCGCATCACAGGGCCACAAACGAGGTGATCGTGATGCCGTCCTGCTCGAAGCGCGTGCGCAGCTGGCGGGCGATGTCCACCGCATCCGGGCTGTCGCCATGCACGCAGATGGAATCGGCCTCTATGCGCACCAGGCTGCCGTCGATGGCCTCGACCACGCCCTCGCGCACCAGGCGCGCCATGCGCTGGGCGATGACTTCGGGGTCGTGCAGCACAGCGCCCTTTTCGCGACGCGACACCAGTGCGCCGGTCGGTGTGTAGGCACGGTCGGCAAAGGCCTCGGCCACCACGCGCAGGCCGGCATCGCGCGCCCACTGCACCAGGGGTGCGCCCGCCAATGCCACCAGCACCAGAGTGGGATCGATGGCCAGGATGGCGTTGATCACGTCCTTGGCCTGGCGCGCGTCCTGGGCGATGGTGTTGTACAGCGCGCCATGCGGTTTGACGTAGCGCACCGTGGTACCGGCAGCCCGGGCCAGTCCTTGCAGCGCACCGATCTGGTAGACCACATCGGCCACCAGGTCGGCGCTGGCCACGTCCATATTGCGGCGGCCAAAGCCTTGCAGGTCCGGGTAGGCCACATGGGCGCCCACCACCACACCGCGTGCGGCGGCGGCGCGCAGCGTGGCCAATATGCCGGCCGGGTCACCGGCGTGGAAGCCGCAGGCCACGTTGGCGCTGCTGACGATCTGCAGCATGGCGGCATCGTCGCCCATGCTCCATGCGCCCAGGCTCTCGCCTAGGTCACTGTTCAGGTCCATTTTCATCATGCTGTTCTCGTAAATAAGTTCAATGCAGCTGGCCGCCGGTTTCGCGCACATCCTCATGCACAGCCAGTGCGGTCTGTATGGCCTGCCGCACGCCGAGCACCTGGGTCTCCAACGCCATGCTGGGCATGCCGGGGTGCAAAGCCGCCAGCGCGGGCAAGCTGGGTACGTGCATGAAGCCGCCGCGGGCCCCTACCCCACTCTCGCCAGCCTGCGCCAAACGGTGCATCAACGCATAAAAGATATGGTTGCAGACAAAGGTGCCGGCGGTGTTGGACACCGCCGCTGGCACACCCTGGGCCAGCATGTCGCGCACCATGGCCTTGATCGGCAGGGTCGAAAAATACGCCGCCGGCCCGCCCGCCACCACAGGCATGTCCACCGGCTGGCGGCCCGCGTTGTCAGCGATGCGCGCATCGTCCACATTGATGGCCACGCGCTCGGGCGTCAGCGCAGCGCGGCCACCGGCCAGGCCCAGACAGAGCACCAGCGTGGGCTGCCATTGCTGCAGAGCCTGGTCCAGCCGCGTGATGGCATCGCCAAACACACAGGGCAGCTGCACGGAGCGCACCGTAGCACCCGCGTGCTGCCAGCCGTCCAGCGCACGCGCCACTTCCCAGGAAGGGTTCAGCGGGTCTTTCTCGAACGGCTCAAAGCCGGTGAGCAGCACGTTCAGCGCGGCAGGGGTCGGTTGGGAGGACATCAGCGGAACATCAGGAAGTTAAGCAAAAACACATTCACCACCAGCAGGGTCAAGGCCGTTGGCACCTGGGCGCGGATGACGGCATTTTTGTCCGGCAATTCCAGCAGCGCAGCGGGCACGATGTTGAAGTTGGCCGCCATGGGCGTCAGCAAGGTGCCGCAGTAGCCCGACAACATGCCGACTGCCGCCATCACTGCCGGATCGCCGTGGTACACGCCCACCAGCACCGGCACACCCACGCCGCCAGTCATCACCGGGAAGGCGGCAAAGCCATTGCCCATGATGACGGTGAACAAGGCCATGCCAATCACGTAGACGGCCACCGCCACAAAGCGCAGGTCCATATTGATGTAGGTGGTGGTCACGTAGGCCACGGCCTTGCCCACGCCGGCATCGGAAAACACCAGGCCCAGCATGCCCAGCATCTGCGGCAGCACCAGGGCCCAGCCGAGCGCATCGGTCAGGCGGCGCGACTCGCGCAGGCCCTGGGCCGGCGTCTCGCGGGTCAACCAGCAGGCCAGGGCCAGCGACAGCACGCAGCCCACGCCCAGGCTGACCAGGGTGGTGTTTTTCGGGTCCAGCAGAGGCACGCCGCCTACCGACAAATGCTTGGCCGACAACGTGCCCACCATGGTCACCAGCGGAATCGCCAAGGCCGGTGCAAACAGCTTGTTGCCCAGGCGCTTGGCGCTGGCCACGTACTCGGCCGGGCTGCGGGCCGCATGCTTGCCGGCACCCACACCGCCAAAGCCCGCGATCAGCGCCATCACCACGGCGCCCACGCCCACCCACAGCGGTGGCAGCAAGTCGCCCACCAGGAAGACCAGCGCATACAGCCCCCAGAACAAGCCGCTGCTGTAGCGCTTGGGATTGCTGGCGTCAGCAAGGGTAGACAGCGCGGTGATCGCCAGCACGGCACCCACCAGGTAGTACAGGTATTGGATGGAAATGATCATGTTCACGCTCCCTTGGCTGCGGTGGCGGCTTTGGCGTTCAGAGGGCTGATGCCCTCGGCCTGCAGCTCACGGGCCAGCACGCCGTCCAGGCGGTACAGCCGCCAGGCATGGATCAAAAAGGCACAGGCTGCGGTGGGGATGCCCCAGAACGCAATGTGCAGCGGCTCTACATCGATGCCAGCTTCATGCAAGAAGGTACTCATCAGCACGATGGCACCAAAGGCCACGAAGATGTCCTCGCCAAAGAACAGGCCCACGTTGTCCGTTGCCGCCGAGAAGGCGCGCAGCTTGTGGCGGATACGCTCGGGCAGCGGGCCATAGCGGGCTTCGGTGGCGCCTTCGGCCATGGGGGCCAGCAGTGGCCGCACCATCTGCGGGTGGCCGCCCAGGCTGGTCAGGCCGATGGCGGCCGTCAACTGGCGCGCCGCCAGGTAGACGATCAGCAGGCGGCCGGCCGTGGCCGACTGGATGCTGCTGATCCAACTCTGCGCATGCTGGCGCAGGCCGTGGCGTTCCAGCAGGCCGATCACCGCCAGTGGCAGCAGGATGATCAGCGGCAGATTGCGCGTCTTGATGAAGCCTGTGCCTATGGTGGCCAGGATTTTGTCGATGGGAAATCCGGCGGCGAGCGCCGTGCCCATGGCCGTGACGATCACGACCAGCATGGGGTTAAACCGCAGGACAAAGCCCGCGATGATGATGGCCACCCCGATGAGCGGCCATAGATTCACAACACTTTGCATATGCATCCTTGATTGAGTTCACCTACACACAGCGCGCTGCAGCCACCTTCGCCACACCGCGCCAGCCCTTGGAACAACGCAACTTGCATGCCATATGAATGAACAAATAATGCACTATCGTGCAGCACAAACATACAAATTGTTGAACAATAAATTAATTATTGCCCAACAGTAGTGCGCAACATATCCATGGAAACCCTCGAATGGTCGAACCATGGGGCGCCATCACCGCTACCATCGGGCCATGAAATCCGAACCAGCCAGCACCCAGACCCTGAATGACCGCATGGCCGAGCTGATCCGCCAGAAGATCGTGCAAGGCGAGTTTTCACCCGGCCAACGCCTGTCTGAGGCCGCTTTAAGCGAAAGCCTGGAGATATCGCGCAACACTTTGCGCGAGGTGTTCCGGCTGCTGACCAAGGAGGGCCTGCTCAAGCACGAGCCCAACCGGGGCGTGTTCGTGGCCATCCCCAGCATTGCGTCCATCATCGACATCTACCGTGTGCGCCGGCTGATCGAATGCCAGGCCCTGGCCCAGGCCTACCCGCGCCACCCCGCCAAAAAGCATCTGCGCGAAGCTGTGGAAACCGCCCAGCGCCACCGCGACGTGGGCAACTGGCAAGGCGTGGGCACGGCGAATATGGAGTTCCACATGGCCATCGTCGAGCTGGCCGACAGCGAACGACTGAACGTGATGTTCTCCCACGTGCTGGCCGAGTTGCGCCTGGCTTTCGGCCTGCTCAACGACCCCGAGTTTCTGCACATGCCTTATGTAGAGATGAACCTGAACATCCTGCAGCTGTTTGAAGCTGGCAAGCTGCAGGAAGCGGCTACTGCGCTGAACGACTACCTGGTGCATTCCGAGCGCATCGTGCTGGCCGTGTATGCGCGGCGCATCTCGGACGGTAGTACGCTGAAATAGGTACTTCAGTGGCGGCGGTAGCGCAGCAGCCGCCCACGGTACTCCGGCGCCTGCTCCACCGCCTCGTCACGCAGCAGGGTTTCTTCCAGCACATAGCCCAGCTGCTGCAAGCGCCGCGTGAAGGCCGCACGGTTGCCGCGCTCCGGGTCCACGATCAGCACCTCACTCACCGGCATGGCGTGGCGCTCGATAAAAAGGGGCAAGGCCCCGCCGTCATCGCGCTCATACAACACGTCACTGCCCATGATCAGATCAAAGCGCCCCTGCACCGTGGGCGCCAGGTCTTGCCCGGGCAACTGCTGGGGCACGTGGGACCAGTCGCCGTGGCAGTAGCGCATGGGCGCCAGCCCGTTGAGGCGCAGGTTCTCCAGCAAAAAGGCACCCGCCAGCGGATGGCAGTCGCTGGCCGTCACCAGCGCGCCGCGCCGGTGGCAGACCATGCTGGCCAGCGCTAGGCCGCAGCCAATCTCCAGAATGCTCTCATCCACGCCCATAGGGCGCAGTGCCACAGCCGCGGCCAGCTGCAGACCCGAAGGCCAGACAAGCCCGAACAGCGGCCAGTTACCCGAGGAAATGCCCACCGCCAGGGCCTGGCCTTGCGGGTCGCTGAACTGCTGGCGGTCCAGCAGGCTGCGAATTTGCAGCGCCGCAACGCCCAGTACAGGGATGGATTCTTGCTTGAGCGCGTAGCCCGGCATATCGACTTTCGTGAGCGAGTTGCCAGGGATGCCAAAGTGGCGGCATCAGGAGCGCGTGCGCGGGTGGTTGGGAACAAGGCTGCCACAACGCCGTATTCCATAAAGCAGAAAGCGGCAGCCTGCACGCAGTATGCAACAGCGTGCCACGTCACCCTCTGAACTCAATTTACGGGCTCTATATTCAGGCCACGCCACAGCGCCTGCTGTTGCCATTGCGCGGACCATCCCGCCAGCGCAGCAGCCGGCATAGGCTTGGCGATACCGTAACCCTGCACGAGATAGCAACCCAAGTGCATCAGCGCCGCGCCGATGTCCATGCTCTCCACCCCTTCTGCAATCACCTCGCGGCCAAAGGCTCCGGCCAGACGGATCACACTCTCCACAATGCCGCGGTCGTCAGCGTCACTGAGCATGTCACGTACAAAGCTTTGATCGATCTTCAGCGTATCCACTGGTAGCTTGCGCAGGTAGGTAAGAGAGGAGTAGCCAGTACCAAAGTCATCCAGGGCGAAACGCACCCCCAAGGCCTGGCAGCGTGCCAGCATGGCACCGGCCTCGTTCATATCCTCGAAGGCAGCCGTCTCCAACACCTCCAGCTCCAGCGACGCTGCGGGCAGCTCGGGGTGTGCCGCAAGAGCTGCTGCCAGCTTGTCGCAGAAATCATCCTGGACCATATGGGAGGCGGCGATATTGACGCCGATCTGCAACACCAGGCCTTGTTGCAGCCACTGTGCAGCCTGAGACAGTGCAGTGCGAATCACCCAGTCACCCAATGCCGACTCCAGATGGCTACCTTGGATCTGTGGCAAAAATTCCGATGGCGGCAACAAGCCCATCTCGGGATGCTGCCAGCGCACAAGTGCCTCCACACCCACCAGACTGCCGTCGCGCAGATCCACCTTGGGCTGGTAGTGCAGTACCAGCTCGCCCTGCTCCAGCGCCAGCCGCACCCGGTCAATGTAATGGCGGCGCTGCTGGGCTTTGCGGTCGCTCTCCGGGTCAAACAGGTGAAAGCGGTTCTTGCCAGCGTTCTTGGCCAGATACATCGCCTGGTCGGCATGGCGCAGCAAAGTGTCGGCATCGGCATGGTCTTGCGGATACAGGCTGACGCCGATGCTGGCCGAAACGCTGGCCGTGTGATCGTCCGCCAACAATACCGGGCTGCAGGCGGCCGCCAGCACCCGCTCCAGCACAACAGAGCACTCCTCGGGCGAGGCGATATCGGCCAGCAGCAGCACGAATTCATCGCCGCCCAGACGGGCCAGCGTGTCTTCGGTGCGCAGGATCTGCTTCAGATGTTCAGCCACCCCAATCAGCAACTGGTCCCCGCCCGCGTGACCGTACTGGTCATTCACCTGCTTGAAGCCGTCCAGGTCCAAATAGCAAACCGCCAGCGACAAATCACTGCGCCCCGTGCGGGCAATCGCCTGCGCCAGGCGGTCTGCCAAGAGCCTGCGATTGGGTACTCCCGTGAGCGGGTCGTAATAGGCAATGCGGTCCAACTCAGCTTCGTGCTCCTTCAAACGGCTGATATCGGAAAACACCGCCACGTAATGTTCAATCGCCCCCGTGCTCCCCCGTACCACCGAGATCGACAGAAGCTCGGCATAGATCTCGCCGCTCTTGCGTCGATTCCAGATCTCGCCCTGCCAGAAGTCCTGCGCCAGAATCGCTGTCCACATCTGCCGATAAAACTCGACGTCCTGCCTGCCGGAGGACAGGATGCGGGGCGACTGGCCAATCACCTCCTCCAGGGCATAGCCAGTGATACGCACAAAGGCGGGATTGACCTTGGCAATCAGGCCGTCGGCATTCACCACCATCAGCCCTTCGTAACTGCTCTCAAACACGGTGGTGGCCTCGCGCTGAGCCTGTTCAAAAGCTTTTTGCTGAGTGACGTCGGTGTGCGACCCGGCCATGGCTAGCGGCTTGCCATCGCTGTCCCACTCGACGATCCGGCCACGGGTATGGATCCAACGCCATTCGCCGCTCTTTGAAATACAGCGCAGGTCCAGCTCGTGGTTACTGGTCTCACCCGCCAGATGCCGCTGGATAGAAGCCGAGGATGCGACGAGGTCGTCCGGGTGCACATATGCAGCCCAGTTTTCCACGCGGATATCCATCTCGCCCGGCTGGTAGCCCAGCATGGTTTCCCAGCGCGGACTAACCTGGAAGACGTTGGTCTGCAAGTTCCAGTCCCAAAAACCCTGGTCCGAACCCTCGGTGACGCGCGCCAATTGCCGCTCCCGCGCGTGCAGTAACTCCTTGGCATTCTGCCGCTCAGTGATATCGCGCGAGACACCAAAAATGCCAGTCACAACACCATCGGCATCACGTACAGGTCCCTTGGTCACCAAAAAAACCAACTTCTTGCCATCCTGGGTCTCCACGGACTCCTCATGCGTTAGCGTGGTGCCGCCATCCATGATGGCGCGGTCCAAGGCCATCAAGCGCTCGCCCGACGCCCTGTCGAAGAGCGCGGTGTCGTCTTTGCCCAGAATCTCGGGCACAGACTTTCCTATGAATTGAGCCGCAGATTGGTTGGCCATCAAATAACGGCCCTGGATGTCTTTGACAAACACTGCATCCGAAGTACCCAAAACCACGCTGTCCAGCAAGCGGCGCTGGTTCTCGGCACGGCGCAATGCGTGCCGCAACACGGCACTGAGCAGGCTAATGGCCACGCCATTGGCAATCAATGCAGCCCACTGGAACTGATCATGGCTGGAGGCCGACGTGTGCAAGCCAAACGATGACGTGATAGCCCAATACCCTCCCGCAGCCGCTACCGTCGTAGATAACAAGCCAGGGCCTAAGCCGCCCATCAGCGCGCTAAGAATGATAGGCATCATGAACAATATGAGCATGGGCTTGTCAGACAGCCCATGCGCAATTCCCTCCCGCACCAAAACCATGAGAGAGGTCACCAGCAGCGCAAACACGTAGACCAACCAGCGGGGGAGCTTCAACATACCCAAACCGTGGTCCAGGCTGCCAACAAAGCTACTTCCGGCTGCAAGCTGCGCCGGCGGCACCGCATGCAACAAGACGAAGAAGATGCCGGTAGTACTCACTACAAAGAACAAACCCTTGGCCGTGGATAACCAGAGCAAGGATGAAAGATCGGCAAAGTGGGCCAGCAACTGGTCGGATAAAAAAATCCACACCAAGGCAAAGGCCAGATAGGCAGATGTGGCCAAGGCAATGAATCGATTGCGGGCACTGTCCAGGTTCATCTGCTTCCTAGGAAAAAAGACAGCGCCCATTGGAACACCCATTACTGGCAGCACTGCAGCTAGCGCATCCAGAGTATGACAAGCTTGTCGCCATGATTGGGGAACAATTGCCCCATATGGGGCGGCTGGAGCATGCCGTGATCAGCTGGTGCATACAGCTCCGCCATACTGGGTAAAAATAAGGTTTCGTTCATACAAGCACTAGCCATCCCGCCGCAACCCCATGGCACTAGCCCTGCTTGTGCGTGGGGTTTGGTGCGCAGCCGCCATGGCTTCGCCAGACCAGCAGGCATAATCCGCGACTCCCCAGGTTTATGTATGAATTATGAACAGGGCCCTACACCGGCTCTGGCCACCCTGGCATGCCAACTGGTTTATCCCCCAGCCTGGCAGGCAGAAAACCACCCACCGATTTCCGCCCCAGTGCACTGCCCTCATACGGAGGTCCGCAGGCACACGTCTAGAAGCATGTTCTGAAAGGTTTTCCATGTCTGCATCTACTGCTGCGCAGGGCAATTCGCCCGGCAAAGTAGCCATCGCGTCCCTGGTGGGTACCGCGATCGAGTTTTACGATTACTACATCTACGCCGCTGCTGCGGTGCTGGTGTTCAACAGCCAGTTCTTCCCCAAGGGCGACCCGTCGGCCGCCACCCTGCTGTCTTTGTCCACCCTGGCGCTGGCCTTTCTGGCCCGCCCCATCGGCTCTGCCCTGTTTGGCCACTTTGGCGACCGCATCGGCCGCAAGACCACGCTGGTGGCTTCGCTGCTGACCATGGGCCTGTCCACCGTCGCTATCGGCTTGCTACCCACCTACGACAGCATCGGGCTGTGGGCGCCGATTCTGCTGTGTGTCTGCCGCATCGGCCAGGGCATTGGCCTGGGCGGCGAATGGGGTGGCGCGGCACTGGTCGCCACTGAAAACGCGCCCAAGGGCAAACGCGGCCTGTTTGGCAGCTTTCCCCAGTTGGGTGCGCCGATTGGCTTATTTGTGGCCAACGGCGTGTTCTTTCTGGTGACCTACTTCCTGGGCACGGAAACCATGGTCGCCTGGGCTTGGCGCATTCCCTTCCTGATGTCCTTCGTGCTGGTGGCCGTGGGCTTGTATGTGCGGCTGAACCTGCACGAAAGCGCAGCCTTCCAAAAGGTCGAACGCGAAGGCCGCAAGCTGCAAGCCCCGGTGAGCGCGGTGTTTAAGCACCATGGCGGCGCTTTGCTGCGCGGTATTTTCTGCATGTCCACCACCTATGTGCTGTTCTATCTGATGACGGCTTTTGTACAGGTCTACTCCAAGAGCCCGGCGGCACTCTCGCCCGCGGGCCATGCGATGGGCCTGGGCATTCCGCCCAACACCTTCACCGGCCTGCTGCTGGTGGGTGCGGTGGTGTTTGGCATCTTCACGACGCTGGGCGGCGTGTGGGCCGACAAGCTGGGCCGCCGCAGTTGGCTGCTCAAGGTCACGACGGGCATCGTGGTGCTGGGCCTGCTGATGCCGTCCTTCCTGAACCAAGGCAGTGTGCAGTCCGTGGCGGCATTCCTCGTGGTCGGCATGGCGCTGATGGGCATGACCTTCGGCCCTATGGCTGCCCTGCTGCCAGAGCTGTTCCCCACCGAAGTGCGCTACTCGGGTGCTTCGCTGGCGTACAACCTGTCGTCCATCGTGGGCGCCTCCATTCCCACCCTGGTGGCCATGGAACTGAACAAGAACTATGGCCTGATGGGCGTGGGCCTGTACATGGCTGGCAACGGCGCCATCACCATGCTGGCGCTGTACCTGTCGCGTGAAACCCGCGATATGGACATGAGCGCAGCCGTCGCCCCCACGCCGTAAGCGGAACACGCATACAGAACACATACCCGGGCCTGATACCCCGGGTATTTTTTTGTTTAAAAAGCGCTGCAACGCACACAGAATATGCGGCACCAGCTACAAAATTAGTAGCATCATATGCAAGCACCCGGTTTGCATTCAGTGCGGTGCCCGCACCGCCCAACGCAGCTTGGCGGACGTGGAGCGCGGGTTGCTGCGCTGCTCCTCAAATGAGGCCCGGATCGGATCGGCGGCCACACTGCTGAAGGTGCCGTTGCGCTCGCCGGTTTGAAAGCACTTCTTCACGCGCCGGTCTTCCCCGGAGTGAAAGCTCAGAATCGCCACGCGCCCACCGGGCTTGAGGCAGTCGGGCAGGTTCAGCAGCATCTTGTCCAGCACACCAAACTCGTCATTCACCTCGATGCGCAGCGCCTGGAACGTGCGCTGCAGCACCTTCTTGGTCTCGGCCAGGCGCTCCTCTGCCGGCATGCTGCGCTTGTAGGCCAGTTCCATGGTGGCGCGCACCAGGTCGGCCAGCTGCACCGTGGTTTCCAGAAACTGGCCCTGCAGGGCCGCCGCCAATGGCTGGGCAAAGGGCTCGTCGGAGTTGTCGGTCAACAAATCGCGCAGCCGGTGCCGGGTTACGCATAGCAGCAGCTCGCTGGCCGACTGGCCGCTACTCGGGTCCAGGCGTAAATCCAGTGGACCATCAGCACGAAAGCTGAAGCCCCGTGCCGGGTTGTCGATCTGCATGGACGACACGCCCAGGTCGGCCAGGGCAAAGTCGAAGCCACCGCCCGCCTGCGGCAGCAGCGTCACCAATTCACTGAAGTTGGCGCGGTGCACGGTCAGCGCCTCTTCGCCAAAGCCCGCTGCGCGCAGCCGCGCAGTCGTGCGGGGCAGCTCGATCGGGTCCACATCCATGCCGAACATGCGCCCGCCGGGCTGCACCAGCGGCAGCATGGCCAGCATGTGGCCGCCAAAGCCCAAGGTCAGATCCAAGCCGGTTTCGCCTGGCACGGGCTTCAAGATGGCAAGGATTTCATCGACGCAAATCGAGCGGTGCATACCCGCAGGCGTTTGCCCGCGCTGCATGACCTTGTCCACCTCGTCCGCATGGCGCGTGGGGTCCAGCTCTTTGTACTTTTCTTCAAACTGGCGGGGGTGAGTGCCGGCGTAACGTACGCGGCGCTTGTGGGGAGGGGTGGCGTCGGTCATCGGCCATTATGCGCCCCAGGGAAGGCAAAAAAAAGCCGCGCCACCCGTAGGATCTGCGCGGCCAGCTACTGAATTTGTAGCGTTTTAAGCAGCAATCAAACGCGTGGCACCGGCGTGCCGGAGTTGACGCACAGCGCCATATTCAGCGACTTGATGGCCGTTTTATAGTCCTCGCGCTCAATCACAAACTGCATATTCACCTGGCGCAGGGTCTGCGACACGCAGTTCACGTTGACCTGGGCATCTGCCAAAGCCTGCGCAGCCTTGGCCAGCACGCCCGGAATGCCGATGTTGGAGCCGATGGTGCACACGATGGCGCTGGGCTTGACCGTCACCACCTGGTACAGCTCCTCCAGCTCAGCCAGGAGTTCGGCCGACACCTGGTTGTCCCACACCAGGTGGGCAATCGAGTTGGCATTGGTCGCCTTGAGGATGTAGCTGATATCGTGCTTGCAGAACACCTGCATCAGGCTGGCATCAAAGCCCACGGTGCCCACCATGCTGGGGTCGTGGATTTCGATCAGCGTGACCTTGTCCGTGCCGGTGACAATTTCCACGCGGGCACGCTCGCCCACAAAGTCCTTGGTGATCAGCGTACCGGGGTGGTCCGGCTCAAACGTGTTCTTCAAGCGGATAGGGATACCCGCCAGCTCCATCGGCTTGGACGCCTTGGGGTGGATGGCTTCCATGCCCACATCGGCCAGTTGGTCGGCCACGTCATAGTTGGTGGCGCCCACCACAATGGCGTTTTCCAGGCCCACGAGGTTGGGGTCGGCGGACGACAGGTGGAATTCCTTGTGGATCACCGCCTCGGCAGGACGCACTTCCACGGCAATCTTGCTGAACGTGACTTCGGAATAGCCGCGGTCAAACTCGCGCATGATGCCTTCCGTGCCCTTGGTGTAGCCGGTCGCCACGATCACGTTGTTGACCAAGTCCAGGTCTTTGAAGCTGTTGGCAATGCGCTCGTCGATGGTCCAGGCTTCGTTGTCATCAAAGCCGGCCAGGTCCATCAGCACGGCCTTCACGCCATTGGCCTTGAGAATCTCCACCGAATTGAACGCGCTGTGCGATTCACCGATAGAGGCCAGCACTTCACGCGCGGCCAGCAGCACGTCGTGGCGGCTGAGGTAGCCGCTGGCCAACACATGCTGCATGGCCCCCAGGTATTCGCGGGCCTGGGCAATGCGCTTGTCTATGAAGGCATCGGCCACATCCAGTGGCAGACCGATATCCGCGTAACCGGCGTTGATCTTCTTCAGGCTGGCGGCCAGGCCTGTCAGCGCATCCTGGTAGCCCTTGCTCTCGGCAAACAGGGCGTAGATACCGCGTTCGCCGGTCTTCTTGTGTTCCAGCAGCTGGTTGGTCACGCCCGAATAGGCCGACACCACGTAAATGCGGCCGTAAATGCGCTTGGGGTCGTGCAGCACGATGTGGCGCAGCACATCGCCAAAAGCGGTCATGGAAGTACCGCCGATCTTCTCGACAGAGATTTTGGAAGAATTTACGTCGTGCATGGAGAAGCTGAAAGGAGCAAAAAGGTCGAAAAACTGGGCGGGGTTTCTGCCGAGGGAGCCAAGGGCAGCAAACCTGCTATTTTCCACCACTTTGGGGCAACCACCGTTGCGGCAGCTGCCAGCCATGCGCAAACTTCACCGCCAAGCCGGAGTTTTCAAGCTATTTTTATCCAGCCGAATCGTCGTATAGCGCTCGCAAAACCTGCGCGACCAGCTATTGAATCAATAGCAATTGAGACACTTGCTTCTTGCTGGGCAGTGCATCCCTGCGCCTGCCAAGCGCCACGTCTGCCGCCATACCGATGCTCTCGCCCCGCTTGGGAGCGGGTGAAAATGCCTTCGGTGTCGGCTGCCTGTGTGGCCTGTACTCACTGGCGCTTTTTGTCCATGCAGCTGGTGCGCAAAAACTGGCCTGCGACAAAAATATCGCGCTCGATGGCTCGGCGCACGGCGCTGCTGTCGCGTTGTGCCAGGGCGCGCACCAGGTCGTCATGGGCGTCATTGAGCACCGCGCTGGCCTCGGGTGTGTCGAACAGGCGGTTGGAAATGGGCCCCGCACGCAGCCACAAGGTGTCTATCAGCTGAAAAAGCAGCGGGGATCCCGCCGCCTTGTACAGCAGCACGTGAAAATTTTCGTTAATGTCCAGGTAATGCTTGGAGTCGCCTGCTTGCAGCGCTGCATCCATCTCCTCACTCCAGCGCTGCATCTGCGCCACCTGCGCGGGCTCCAGGCGCAGGCAGCCGCGCTCGGCAGCCTCCCCTTCAAGCAGCATGCGCATTTGCAGCAGGTCGTCGAACTCCGGCATCGACAGGCGCGGCACCGCCACACCGGCGTTGGGAATATTGACCAAGGCCCCTTCTGCAGAGAGGCGTTGCAACGCCGCGCGCACCGGCATCTGGCCCACGCCCATGTCCGCTGCCACGGTGCGGATCTTTAGCCGCTCACCCGGCAAAAAGCGCCCCACCGTAATCCACTGGCGCAAGGTGCTGTAGATCTGATCCTGGTGGGTGCTGGTGGCCGGGGTAGTGGTGGCGAGTAGGTCCGTAACGCTCATAGTGCTGGGTAATAGCCTGCACTCAGGCCAAAGTTCAGCATCATATGGGCTAGGGCCATTGCGGCGGCAGCGCTGAGGTAGAAAGCCATTTAATGCGCCACTTCTTGCGGGGCGGCAAGAGACGTGAACCAGCACACACCACCGTCAAGGGCCTTTGCGTTCTTGCAGACAGTTGCCGCCATCCACCACCATCATTTGGCCGGTGATATAGCTGGCGCCCGGGCTGGCCAGAAACGCCACCATGCAGGCCATTTCAGTGGCGCTGCCCGCACGGCCCATGGGTGTATAGCGGGACGCCAAGGCTTCCGCCTCGGTTTGCGAACCAGTAGCCACCCAGCCAGGGGCCAGGTTGTTGATGGTGATACCGTGCTGCGCCACCTCTAGCGCGATGGCGCGACCCATGCCCACCATGGCGGCCTTGGCGGCGCAGTAAGCAGCCTCGCCCGGGTTGCCCACCAAGGGCCCGGTGACAGAGCTGACATTGATGATGCGCCCGTGGCGACGGGCCACCATACCGGGCAGGCAGGCACGCGTGACATTCACACAGGTGCCCAGGTTGCGCTCCAGGTCCAGGTCCCAGTCGCTCAGGGCGGTGTCAGCGAACGCGGCAAAGCGCTCGGCCGAACCCTCCATGGCCATGCCAGCGTTATTGACCAGGATGTCGATCCGGCCAAAGTCAGCCTCTACAGCGGCCACCAGCGCGGCTGTGGCAGCACGGTCGGTCAGGTCGGCTTGGTAGCCACGTGCGGTATGGCCTGCGGCACAGAATTCAGCCGCACGGATGTGGATACGCGGGCCGGTGGCCGCAATGGCCACGCGCGCGCCCAACTCGGCCAGCAGCCGGGCGGTGGCCAGGCCAATGCCCTGCTCGGCCCCGGCGCCGGTGACCAGGGCCACCTGGCCATGCAGGGAGAACAGCGGGTGCGCGGTGTGCGGGTGCCGTGGCTCAAACGGCGATGGTTTCACGGATAAAGCCGTCCACGGCAGCCACCAGTCGGTCCACGTCGTCTGCGGTGGTGTCAGGACACACCAGCATCATGTTGTGAAAGGGCGTGATGATCAGGCCGCGGTTGAGCAGGTAGAGGTGGATGTTTTGTTCCAGCGCCGGGTCCAAAATGGCGTCGGCCTCACTACCGTTGCGCGGCGGCGTGGGGGTGAACTGGAATTCAGTGCGCGCGCCGACTTGCGTGACGCACCAGCCCAGACCGTGGTGGGCAATCACCCCACGCAAGCCATCCGCCAGACGTTCGGCCAGGCCAAACATATGTGCGTAGGCTGCATCCGTCATCACTTCCGAAAGGTTGGCGCGCATCGCCGCCATGGTCAGTAAGTTGGCAGTCAGCGTAGTGCCAATGCCACTGTGGCCAGGTGGGGCGTTGCGCTTGGCTGCTTCGGCGCGCGCAGCGGTTTCTGCGCTGAAGCCGTAGACCGCACAGGGCACACCGCCTGCCACAGGCTTGCCCACCACGAACAAGTCGGGTTGCAGACCGTGCGCACGGGTGTAGCCACCGGGGCCGGAGCTGATAGTGTGGGTTTCGTCTATCAGCAGCAAGGTGCCGTAGCGGCGGCACAGGGCCTGGGCAGCTTCCCAGAAGCCGGGCTCGGGCAGCACCATGCCGATATTGGTCATGGCGGGCTCGGCCAGCAGGCAGGCCACTTGGCCATCGGCCAGGGCAACTTCCAGCGCAGCCAAGTCGTTGAACTCCACGCTGCGCGTGGTACGGGTGATGTCCACCACCTGGCCCAGCAGGCTGTCGCGGGTGCGTGGTAGGCCATCCACCAAGTCCACAAACACATCGTCGACGGTGCCGTGGTAGCAGCCATTGAAGATCAGTATCTGCGTGCATCCAGTGAGCGCTCGCGCCCAGCGGATGGCAAAACGGTTGGCGTCCGACGCCGAGAGCGCAAACTGCCACACCGGCATGCCAAAGCGGCGTGCCAACTCTTCGGACACCCACACGCCGTCTTCGCTCGGCAGCATGGTGGTGATGCCGCATGCGGCCTGTGCCGCTACTGCGCGAGCCACAGGGGCGGGGCTATGGCCGAACATTGTGCCGGTGTCGCCCAGGCAGAAGTCCACATAGTGGTGGCCATCCACATCGGTGAGGCGCGCGCCGCGCGCTTCGGCCACATGCATCGGATAGGGTGTGGACCAGTCGTTCATCCAGTGCATGGGCACACCGAACATCAAGTGGTCTTTGGCGCGGTCAGCCAACGCGCGGGAGGCGGGGTTGCTCGCTGCATAGTGGGCGCGTTCCCGCGCACGCACGTCGTTCAGACGTTGGGGGTCCAGGGTTTTGTAAGTGACAGTCATAGCGGGGTGCAAGAGTCAGAAAAATTAGATAAAGGAGACGTGCGAACTCACACCAGCAAGAGCAAGTGCTCGCGTTCCCACGAGCTGATCACGCGGTTGTAGGTGGCGTATTCCAGCTCTTTGACAGCGCAGAAGGCATCGACAAATCCGATGCCCAGCACCTCACGCAGTGGTGCGCTGGCGCGCATGGATTCAATGGCGTCTTCCAGGTGGCGTGGCAGCTCATGGTTGACGTTCCAGGCGCTGTCGGTGGTAGGCGCGCTGGGCGTCAGGCCCTCGGTCATGCCCAGCAAACCGCAGGCCAGGGTGGCGGCCATGGCCAGGTAGGGATTCACGTCCACACCGGGCACCCGGTTTTCCACACGGCGGTTGGCGGGGCTGGAGTTGGGCACGCGGATGCCGCAGGTGCGGTTGTCGTGGCCCCAGCGCACATTGATGGGCGCCGACATGAAGGGCGCAAGGCGGCGATAAGAGTTCACATAGGGTGCAAACATTGGCATGAGCTTGGGGATGTAGGTCTGCAGGCCTGCAATGCATTGGGCAAAGTAGGAACTGGCAGAACCATCTGGCAGACTGAACAGGTTGTTGCCGTCCTTGTCCAAGATACTTTGGTGAATGTGCATGGCGCTACCCGGCTCTTGTTCCATGGGCTTGGCCATGAAGGTGGCAAAAATGCCGTGGCGCAGGGCCGTTTCGCGCACGGTGCGCTTGAAAAGGAATACGCGGTCGGCCAAGTCCAGTGCATCGCCATGGCTGAAATTGATTTCCATCTGGCCAGGGCCAGCCTCATGGATCAGTGTCTCCACGCCGAGCCGGTGCTGCTCGCAGAAGCTGGAGAGCTCCATGAAGAATGGGTCGAAATCGTTGACCGCATCAATGGAGTAGCTTTGGCGGCCGGCCTCGGGCTTGCCAGTGCGGCCTAAGGGTGGCTGCAGCGGCTCGTGGGGGTTCTGCTGGCGTGCGACCAGATAGAACTCCATCTCGGGTGCAACCACCGGCCTCCAGCCGCGCTCTTCGTATTGCTTGAGCACCCGGCGCAATACGCCGCGCGGGGATATCTCGACGGTACTGCCGTCCCATTCTTGGCAGTCGTGAATGACCACAGCCACAGGCTCGGCGGCCCAGGGCACGATACGCACGGTGCTGGCATCGGGGATGCAGAGCATGTCCGGGTCGGTGTCACCCACAAAGGGGCCGTTGTCGGGTTGCTGGCCATTCACGGTATTGAGCAGCACGCTCTTGGGCAGGCGCATCTCACCCGCAGCCAGAAACAAGTCGCGCGGCAGGATCTTGCCGCGGGCAATCCCGGTCATATCGGGGATCACGCATTCCACCTCGTGGATGCGGTGCGTGATCAGGAAATCTTCAATAGGCGAGGTAGTCGACATGGCCGTATCTGTTCATGGAGATACGGCCATCTTACTTCGAAAGTCAAATTTGTGATCACAAATAAACAACAATTCCCAATTAATCCAATTTAAACCAATCAATGTGATCTCAAGTTTAAAATTCAGAGCAACACCTACTACCCCACTCCTGGATGCAGGCACGTTACACAACGCACATCGCCACGCCCAGTGGGGCAGCCCACTGCTGACAACTCCGATGCGCTACTAAAAGCAACGATGGCCTCAGTTACGCCGGCCCACAGAGTCGTCTGAAGCTCAGAGTTTCTCGGTCTCGCCGGTCTTGGGCTGCCACTTCATCAGCCGGGACTCAATTCGGCCCACCAGGCGGTCCAACGCCAGAGCAAAAACCGTCAACACCACAATGCCGGCCATCACAGTGTTGATGTCAAAGCTGCCCTCGGCCTGCAAGATCAGGTAGCCCACACCTGCGCTGGAGCCCAGGTATTCGCCCACCACCGCGCCCACAAACGCCAGGCCAACCGAGGTGTGCAGCGAGCTGAATACCCAGCTGGTGGCGCTAGGCAGGTACACATGGCGCAACAGCTGACGCCGGTCAGCCCCCAGCATGCGCGCATTGGCCAGCACCACATGGCTGACCTCCTTCACACCCTGGTACACATTGAAAAACACAATGAAAAACACCAGCGTGACACCCAGGGCCACCTTGGAGCCCATACCCAGGCCAAACCACACCGAGAAAATCGGCGCCAAGATGATGCGCGGCATGGCATTCATGGCCTTGATATAGGGCTCCAAAATAGCCGATGCCATGGGCGCCAGCGCCAGCCACAAGCCGCCGGCCAGGCCTAGGCCGGAGCCAATGGCAAATGCCATCAGCGTCTCGGCCAGGGTAATACCAAGGTGCTTGTAAATATCGGCATCCACCACAAACCAGGCCCATATGCGCTTGCCCACCTGCAGTGGCTCGCCAAAGAAGAACGCGGCCTGGCTCTCACTGTTGAACAGCATTGGCGGGATCAGCCCCGGCGCCGTCATCACAAACCAAAACACCAATAGCAGCACCAGGAGCACCAGCTGCCAGATCCACAAATTGCCGCGACGCGGCTTCAACCATGTCCACATGTGCTGTATGCGTGCTTTATGCCGCCGTAAGTTGTTGTTGGTAGCCCTTGAGCACCTCTTCGCGCAACACGGCCCAGATGGCCTTGTGCAGCTCGATGAAGCGGGGCGTCATCTTGACCTCGGCCACGTCGCGCGGTCGCTCGATGTCAATCACAAAGTCGCCAATCGGGTGGCTACCGGGACCGGCGCTCAGCACCACCACCCGGTCGCTCATGGCGATAGCCTCGTCCAGATCGTGGGTGATGAACAGCACTGCCTTCTTTTTGGATTGCCACAGCGACAGCAGCTCGTTTTCCATGAGCTGGCGCGTCTGGATATCCAGCGCGGAAAAAGGCTCGTCCATCAGAATGATGTCGGGGTCGAGCACCAGGGTCTGCGCCAGGCTCACGCGCTTGCGCATGCCACCGCTCAGTTGGTGCGGATAGCGGTCGCCAAAACGGCCCAGGCCCACACGGCGCAACCACTCTTCAGCTTGCGCGCGCGCCTGGCCTTGCGGCACGCCGTGGAATTCGAGCCCAGCCATCACATTGCCCAGCGCGGTACGCCAGGGCATCAGGCTCTCGGCCTGAAACATATAACCAGCACGCCGGTTCAGCCCATTCAGTGCCTCGCCAAACACCTTTACCGCACCGGCGCTGGGTGGCAGCAAGCCGGCCCCTACATTCAGCAGAGTGCTTTTGCCGCAGCCGGTCGGGCCGACCACGCTGACAAACTCACCCGCGCCCACCGATAGCGTCACGTCCTGCACGGCGGTGTAGCGTTGGGCCGGGTTGTTGCGGTCCGTGAATGTGCAGGCAACGCCCTGCAGTTCAAGCGCAGCTGCCATGTCAGCCTTTGGGGTATTTAGCATTGGCCTTTTTGACGAACTCATTGGTGTAGATGGCGTTCAGGTCCATCTTGGCGCTGCCCAGTTTTTCATCCACGCTGACCATTGCCTTATAGGCGGTCTCGGCCCCCTTGGGCGGGATCATGCCGTCGGGTGACAGCGCGTTTTGTGCGGCCAGGAAGCCATCGATATAGACCGCCCGATCACCCAGCAGATAGCTTTCAGGCACGACCTTGATGATCTCACCTGCGCTCGCACTGCGAATCCACTTGTCGGCCCGCACCATGGCATTGGTCAAGGCCTGCACGGTGTTGGGGTTCTTGTCCAGAAAGCTTTGCGGTGCGTACAAGCAACCGGCTGGCATGGGGCCCGCGAAGACTTTTTCTGCCTCGGCAACATTACGTGTATCGGTCACGATCTTCAGGTCGCCCGAGCGCAGCAGCAGGGTGATGACCGGGTCCAGGTTGCTCACCGCGTCGATTTGCCCCGACCGCATGGCAGCCACCGCGCCACTGCCTGCACCCACACCGATAAAGCTCACGTCGCCGGATTTCAAGCCCGCCTTGGCCAGCACATAGTTGACCATGATATTGGTGGAGCTGCCCGGCGCCGTCACGCCGATTTTCTTGCCCTTGAGGTCGGCCACCGACTTGAAGTTAGGCATGGTTTTGGGGTTGATACCCAGCACGATCTGCGGTGCCAAGCCTTGCAGCACAAAGGCACGCATGGGCTGGCCTTTGGCCTGCATGACAATCGTGTGCTCGAACGCACCTGACACCACATCGGCGCTACCGCCAACCACCGCCTGCAGCGCTTTGGAGCCACCGGCAAAGTCCACGATGGTCACATCCAGCCCCTCTGCCTTGAAGTAGCCGCGCTGCTCCGCAATGGTCAGTGGCAGGTAGTAAAAGAGGTTCTTGCCACCCACAGCCAGCGTCACAGCGGGCTTCTCCAGGGCTTGTGCAGAGGCCCACTGGGGTACGGCAGCCGTGGCCATACCGCCAAGGGCACCAGCGATCAGTTCGCGTCTTTGCATGCTTTTGTCTCCAAGGGTGTAAATCAACAGGCGGCTTCGTGGATGGCGGCCGTCACATCATCATACAACTTGCTAAATAGCCCTCAGTCCTTGCTCATCAAGGGGGATAAGCTATCAAAATCATTGTGCTCAATGGTGCTGTAGACGATCAGACAGCAGTCTGCTTGGTTCTGGTGACTTGCGCTCACCAGAACACCGGATGACCATTGGCCCAAAAAGAAGTGTTTATTCGTCTGACAAGACAAAGTTGGCCTGGGTGTGGCCTAGCACAGCAAAGGTGTCCATCCATTGCAGCCCAAAGTGCTGGCAAACATTGGGGATGCAGAACTTGCGGCGCATTTGCAGGTTGAACTGCTCGTGGGTGACCACCACGCTGTCGGGCAGCGTCATGGCCTTGGCAATGAGCCAAGGGTCTGCGCCACCCAAGAACTCCTCCAGTGCACCAGCTTTCATGAGCGCCATTTGCGACGCGACATGCGCGGCCACTTGTACGAATGCCGCTTGGGTGGCGGTGTCGGATACCGGAAGAAACAAAGCAGCATTGTGCTTGGTCCACTGGGCCAGCTCATCGTTGCCGCGCTTGAGTTCGTCGCCCACGGTCTCGATACTGGCCACCGTACCTTGACCGTTGCTGCGCAAAACCCACGACCAGTAGCCGGGGCAGATGGCCATGCCGTAGTAACGGTTTTTGGCTTCGATGAGGGTATTGGAGTCCAGCAGATAAATCATGCGCTCAGCTGCTCGGAAAATTGACGAATCTTCGCCGGTTGTACACCGAGGAGCTTTCCTGCATCTCGCAAGAGCAAGCGACCACTCAGAGCTTCAGCGGTAACTGCTTTGGCGAATCGCTCGCTATTTTTAGACACAGCTGTGCGATAGAAACTTCCTCCCCCTTTGTTTTCAGCATTCCGAAAGCGCTCCAGTTCCGCGAGGTAAAAATTGTTATAGGCCCCGCGTTCCATCAAACCTAAATCCAATGCACGGCGGGCAATAACCAATTGGCTTACATGAAAGCGCTGCGCCAGCTCCGCCAAACGGGTGCGCAAGTCTGCTTCGCCACCAGCCCAAAGCTGGCGGAATACCACTGCAGGTGCCAAGAACTCACCAGCCACTGCGTTGCAGGCAATTTCCTCTTGGCGCGCATTGCCAGCTACCCCGTTGGATATACCACTGGATCCAAACCAGATGTGTGCGAGTTCGTGCATCAGCGTGAACAACCTGGCAGTGGGCGCATCTGCAGAATTGATAAACACCACAGGCGCCACGGCATGGCTGATAGCAAAGCCACGGAACTCACTGACATCAAGCTTGCGGTGGGTGTTGTTACCCACCATGCCGCTGCGCATAACAAGCACGCCAGCTTTCTCTACTCCGTGAATGAGTGCCCGCTGGTAGTCGTCCCACTTGCGTTGCCCGTGCTCAAGCTCCACGCCTAATACAGCACGAATATCCGCCGCTACTACGTGGGGGTTTACGTCCAACCGGAATTTGCCCACGAACGGCAAAGCTGCAATCCCCTGCTCTTGTTGATATTCCGCGAACCAAGCCTGACGTTGGAGCGCCTGCTTGATGGTTTCCAGTAAATCGACGCTTGGTCGCCCTACCGGCCTGCCAGCCACTGTACGAAGGTCTGGCAGCAGCGGGACTTCTACAGGAGCTTGCGGCAAGAAAAAGAAGCCGAAGGGCGCATGCAGCGCCTGGGCAATGTTTTGGGCTTGCCGAAAAGTAGGCAAATCGTCGCCTGTCTCCCAGCGTTCCAACTGCTCCGGCTTCACGCCAGCCGCAGTTGCTGCAGCCCCAATATCCATACCCATGCGACCGCGCGCCCAACGGAGCACTTCGGGGTTGATTTGAGCTTGGGGGTGGGACATGGAATGATTCTAGAGGAATGCCCTGACGCAAACTAAAGCCATTTAAAAAGCCGCGCAGCCCAATTGGAATCTGCGCGGCCAGCTACTGAATCAGTAGCAATCTCAGGCTAGCAACTTACTTGCGTGCAGGCGGCACGTCCGTGCAGCTGCCATGCGCAATCTCCGCCGCCATGCCGATGCTTTCGCCCAGCGTGGGGTGGGGGTGGATGGTCTTGCCGATGTCCACTGCGTCTGCGCCCATCTCGATCGCCAGGGCGATTTCGCCGATCATGTCGCCGGCATGGGTGCCGACCATGCCGCCACCGAGGATCTTACCGTGGCCGTGGGCTTCGGGGGAGTCGTCGAACAGCAGCTTGGTGACGCCTTCGTCGCGGCCATTGGCGATGGCGCGGCCGGAGGCGGTCCAGGGGAACAGGCCTTTCTTGACCTTGATGCCCTGGGCCTTGGCCTGGTCTTCGGTGAGGCCGACCCAGGCGACTTCGGGGTCGGTGTAGGCCACGCTGGGGATCACGCGGGCGTTGAAGGCGGCGGCTGCCAGTTCCTTGTTGCCCTGCAGTTCACCGGCGATGACTTCGGCCGCCACATGGGCTTCGTGCACCGCCTTGTGGGCCAGCATGGGCTGGCCGACGATGTCGCCGATGGCAAAGATGTGCGGCACGTTGGTGCGCATCTGGATGTCGACGTTGATGAAGCCGCGGTCGGTGACCGCCACGCCGGCCTTTTCGGCGCTGATCTTCTTGCCGTTCGGCGTGCGGCCCACGGCTTGCAGCACCAGGTCGTAGACCTGGGGCGCGGGTGCGGTGCCGCCCTCTTCTGCCGAGGCGAAGGTCACTTCAATGCCTTCGGGCAAGGCGCGTGCGGAGACGGTCTTGGTCTTGAGCATGATGTTGTCGAAGCGCGGCGCGTTCATCTTTTGCCAGATCTTCACCAGGTCGCGGTCGGCGCCCTGCATCAGGCCATCGAGCATTTCCACCACATCCAGGCGCGCGCCCAGGGTGCTGTAGACCGTGCCCATTTCCAGGCCGATGATGCCGCCACCCAGGATCAGCATGCGCTTGGGCACTTCTTTGAGTGCCAGGGCGCCGGTGCTGTCGACCACGCGCGGGTCGTTGGGCATGAAGGGCAGGCGCACGGCTTGCGAGCCGGCGGCGATGATGGCTTTCTTGAAAGCCACGGTCTGGGTCTTGCCGGTTTTTTCCTGGCCTTCGGCACCCGTGGTTTCTTCGACCTGCAGGTGGTTGGCGCCGACGAACGAGCCCACGCCGCGCACGGTGGTGACCTTGCGCATCTTGGCCATGGCGGCCAGGCCACCGGTCAGCTTGCCGATGACCTTTTCTTTGTGGCCGCGCAGCTTATCGATGTTGACGGCGGGCGCACCGAAGTCAATGCCGAGGGCACCCAGGTGGCTGACTTCGTCCATCACCGCAGCCACGTGCAACAGGGCTTTGGAGGGGATACAACCCACGTTCAGGCAGACGCCGCCCAGGGTGGCGTAGCGTTCGACCAGGATGACCTTCAGGCCCAGATCGGCCGCGCGGAAGGCTGCGGAATAGCCGCCAGGGCCGCCGCCGAGGACCAGCACGTCGCACTCCAGATCGGCGGTGCCCGCAAAGCTGGATGCAGTCGGCGCTGGCGCTGCTGCTACAGGAGTTGTAGCTGCTGGCGCAGGTGCTGCCTGCGCTGGAGCCGGTTTTGACTCAGAAGCTGGAGCAGCAGCCGCACCAGCGACTTCCAGCGTCAGCACGACGGAGCCTTCCTTGACCTTGTCGCCCAGCGCCACTTTGAGCGCGGTGACCACGCCGCCGTGGCTGGACGGGATTTCCATCGAGGCCTTGTCGCTCTCCACGGTGATCAGGGACTGGTCGGGCTTGACGGTGTCGCCCACCTTGACCATCAGTTCGATGACGGTGACTTCGTCGAAATCGCCGATGTCGGGGACTTTTATTTCCAGGGATGCCATTTGTTTGATCTCCACTTTATTTCTTTAACTTGACGGTGAACACATCCACCGGACCACCAGAGTTCTTGTCGAATTCGCAGGCTGCCTGCACGCTGAGCACAGCCAGGTCGCGCGCCGATTTGGCGCTGCCCCAGCTGGCATGCAGGGCGCCCAGCGCGAAGCTGCGGCCTGAGCCTATGCCCCAGAATTCCTTGAACTCGAACACCTCGCGGTAGCTGTACAGCCCGTAGATGCCGGTGGCATTGGCCACCACCACGCTGAACTGGCTGGACTCGTAGGGGTCGTTGTCGTCTTCTTTGGTTTGCAGAAAGAAGGTCTCTTTCAGCAGCGGGTGCAGCCGGGTGAAGGTGTCGAACACTTCGTCCTTGCTGCCCAGCAGCAGCTGGTCTTTGGGCAGGGCTTCCATGGCCTTGCGCAGCGCGGGAAAGTGGGCCACCGTGCCCGCCATGCCGACGAAGCTGGCGCCCGCCAGGGTGTCGATCTTGAAGATTTTGCTGTTCTCTTCAAACCGGCTACCCAGGCGGGTGTCGCCGAAGGTCACCAGCGTGTCGGCGGCTATCGCCACCACCCCCGCCTTCTTGACCACGACGACGGTCGTCATATCAGAGCAGTACCCGGCGGAAGTCGGTGAGGACTTGACCGAAATAGGCGTTGAAGCGGGCTGCAGCCGCGCCGTCGATCACGCGGTGGTCCCAAGACAGCGACAGCGGCAGCATCAGCTTGGGCACGAAGGCCTTGCCGTCCCACTTGGGTTCGATCGAGCTCTTGCACACGCCCATGATGGCGACTTCGGGTGCGTTGATGATGGGCGTGAAGTAACGTCCACCAATGCCGCCCAGGCTGGAGATGGTGAAGCAGGCGCCGCTCATGTCGGCCGGGCCGAGCTTGCCGTCGCGCGCCTTCTTGGCCAGGTCGCCCATTTCTTGGCTGATCTGGACCACGCCCTTCTTGTCGGCGTCCTTGATGACCGGAACCACCAGGCCGTTGGGCGTATCCGCCGCGAAGCCGATATTGAAGTACTGCTTCATCACCAGTTGGTCGCCGTCCAGCGAGCTGTTGAACTCGGGGAACTTCTTCAGCGCGGCCACGCTGGCCTTGATCATGAAGGCGAGCATGGTCAGCTTGATGCCGGCCTTCTCGTTTTCCTTGTTCATGCTGACACGGAAGGCTTCGAGTTCGGTGATGTCGCAGTCGTCGTGGTTGGTGACGTGCGGAATGATCACCCAGTTGCGGTGCAGGTTGGCGCCGCTGATCTTCTTGATGCGCGACATGTCCTTGCGCTCGACCGGGCCGAACTTGGCGAAGTCGACCTTGGGCCAGGGCAGCAGGCCCAGAGCCTCGCCACCGCCGCCGGCTGCAGCCTTGGGTGCTGCTGCGGCCTGGGCCTTGGTTTGGGCCGTGCCCGCCATGACGGACTTGGTGAAGCTTTGCACGTCGGCATCGGTGATGCGGCCCTTTCGGCCCGTACCCTTGACTTCGTCCAGCGGCACGCCGAGTTCGCGGGCGAACTTGCGCACCGATGGCGACGCATGCGGCAGGCCGCCGGTGGGCGCCACGGTGGGGTTGTGCGCAGCAGGTGCGGCAGCGGCAGCCACCACAGGAGCCGCAGCTGCCGCAGCCACGGGAGCGGCGGCAGCGGCAACAGCAGCAGCTACCGGTGCAGCTGCGGCGGGTGCAGCAGCTGCCACGCCTTCCAGCACAGCCAGCAGGTCGCCGATGTTGACGGTGTCGCCCAGCTTGACCTTCAGCTCTTTAAGCACGCCGGCAGCGCTGGACGGGATTTCCATCGAGGCCTTGTCGGACTCTACGGTGATCAGCGATTGCTCTTGCTTGATGGTGTCGCCAACCTTGACCATGACTTCGATGACGGTCACGTCCTTGAAGTCGCCGATGTCGGGTACGAAGATCTGGATCGGGCCGGAGGCCGCGGGTGCGGCAGCCGGTGCTGCTACAGGAGTTGTAGCTGCTGGCGCAGGTGCTGCCTGCGCTGCAGCCGCTTTGGGTACTTCAGCCGCAGGTGCGGCGGCGGCGCCACCGGCGACTTCCAGCATCACTACCAGCGAGCCTTGCTTGACCTTGTCGCCCAGGGCAACTTTCAATTCTTTCACCACGCCAGCTGCGCTGGACGGGATTTCCATCGAGGCCTTGTCGCTCTCTACCGTGATCAGCGACTGGTCGGCCTTCACGGTGTCGCCGGGCTTGACCATCAGCTCGATCACCGTCACCTCGTCAAAGTCCCCGATATCGGGGACATGAATTTCAATCAATGCCATGTTTGTGTCTCCAAAGATGCGGACAGGACCGGGGTGACCGGTCCTGCGAGGTGAGTGTTTAAGCGTAGAGCGGGTTGATCTTGTCGGCCTGGATGCCGTACTTGGCGATCGCCTCTGCCACCTTGGCAGCCGGCACCGTGCCGTCTTCGCTCAGCGCCTTCAGCGTAGCCACGACGATGTAGTGGCGGTTCACTTCAAAGTGCTCGCGCAGCTTGCTGCGGAAGTCGCTACGGCCAAAGCCGTCGGTGCCCAGCACCTTGTAGGTACGGCCCTTGGGGATGAACGGACGGATCTGCTCTGCGTACGCCTTCATGTAGTCGGTGGACGCAATGACCGGGCCGGTTTGGCCTGCCAGTTGCTGGCCGACGAAGCTGACGCGAGGAGTTTCCAGCGGGTGCAGCAGGTTGAAGCGTTCTGCGTCCTGGCCGTCGCGGGTCAGCTCGTTGAAGCTTGGGCAGCTCCAGACGTTGGCGGACACGCCCCACTCTTTTTCCAGCAGCTCTTGCGCTGCAATCGACTCGCGCAGGATGGTGCCCGAACCCAGCAGCTGGACCACGCCCTTGCCGTCGGTAGCCGGCTTGCACAGATACATGCCCTTGATGATCTGCTCTTCGGTGCCGGCGGTGAGGCCAGGCATGGCGTAGTTTTCGTTCAGCAGGGTCAGGTAGTAGTAGACGTTGTCCTGTTTCTCAACCATGCGCTTCAGGCCATGGTGCAGGATGACGGCCACTTCATGCGCAAACGTCGGGTCGTAGCTGATGCAGTTCGGAATCGTGCCAGCCATGATGTGGCTGTGGCCGTCTTCGTGCTGCAGGCCTTCGCCGTTCAGCGTGGTACGACCCGACGTGCCGCCCAGCAGGAAGCCGCGGGCTTGCATGTCGCCCGCTGCCCAGGCCAGGTCGCCAATGCGCTGGAAGCCGAACATCGAGTAGTACACATAGAACGGCACCATGATGCGGTTGCTGGTGCTGTAGCTGGTGGCTGCAGCGATCCAGCTGGCCATGCCGCCGGCTTCGTTGATACCTTCTTGCAGGATCTGACCGGCCTTGTCTTCCTTGTAGTACATGACTTGGTCTTTATCGACCGGGGTGTACTGCTGGCCTGCCGGGTTGTAGATACCGATCTGGCGGAACAGACCTTCCATACCGAAGGTACGGGCTTCATCCACCAGAATTGGCACCACGCGGGGGCCCAGGGCCTGGTCACGCAGCAGCGTGGTCAGGAAGCGCACATAGGCTTGCGTGGTGGAAATCTCGCGGCCTTCTGGCGTAGCTTCGATCACCGACTTGAAGGTTTCCAGCGCGGGCACGGTGAAGCTCTCGTCGGCCTTGGTGCGGCGGTGTGGCAGGTAGCCGCCCAGGGCCTTGCGGCGCTCGTGCAGGTACTGCATTTCCGGGGTGTCGTCGGCCGGCTTATAGAAGGGGATCTCGGGCAGCTGGCTGTCTGGGATTGGAATGTTGAAGCGGTCACGGAAGATTTTGATGTCTTCGTCGGTCAGCTTCTTGGTCTGGTGGACGTTGTTCTTGCCTTCACCGCTCTTGCCCATGCCGAAGCCCTTGACGGTCTTGATCAGCAGCACAGTGGGTTGGCCGGTGTGGTTGACGGCCTTGTCGTAGGCTGCGTAGACCTTTTTCGGGTCATGGCCGCCACGCTTCAGGGCGAAGATTTCGTCGTCGCTCATGTGGGCGACCATTTCCAGCGTGCGGGGATCGCGGCCGAAGAAATGCTTGCGCACGTAGGCACCGTCGTTGGCCTTGAAGGCCTGGTAGTCGCCGTCCAGCGTGTCCATCATCAGCTTTTTCAGCGCGCCGTCCTTGTCGCGGGCCAGTAGGCTGTCCCACTCGCTGCCCCACAGCAGCTTGATGACGTTCCAGCCAGCACCGCGGAACTCGCCTTCAAGCTCCTGGATGATCTTGCCGTTGCCGCGCACCGGGCCGTCCAGGCGCTGCAGGTTGCAGTTGACGACGAAGATCAGGTTGTCCAGGTTTTCACGCGCGGCCAGGCCGATGGCGCCCAGGGATTCGACTTCGTCCATTTCGCCGTCGCCGCAGAACACCCAGACCTTGCGGTTGGCGGTGTCGGCAATGCCACGGGCGTGCAGGTATTTCAGGAAACGGGCCTGGTAGATAGCCATCAGCGGGCCCAGACCCATGGACACCGTGGGGAACTGCCAGAACTCGGGCATCAGCTTGGGATGCGGGTAGCTGGACAGGCCCTTACCATCCACTTCCTGGCGGAAATGCAGCAGTTGGTCTTCGGTCAGGCGACCTTCGAGGTAGGCGCGGGCGTAGACACCGGGCGACACATGGCCCTGGATGTACAGACAGTCGCCGCCGTGGTTTTCGCTCTCGGCATGCCAGAAATGGTTAAAGCCGGCGCCAAACATATGGGCCAGCGAAGCGAAGGAGCCGATGTGGCCACCCAGGTCACCGCCGTCTACCGGGTGGTGGCGATTGGCCTTGACCACCATGGCCATGGCGTTCCAACGCATGTAGGCGCGCAGGCGTTCTTCGATTTCGATGTTGCCAGGGCAACGGGCTTCATGCTCGGGGGCGATGGTGTTCACATAGCCGGTGTTGCCGGAGAAAGGCATGTCTATGCTTTTCTGACGTGCATGTTCCAGCAGCTGCTCCAACAAAAAGTGCGCCCGCTCCGGACCTTCACTCTCAATCACAGCGGACAAGGCGTCCATCCATTCGCGGGTCTCCTGACTGTCCGCATCCGTCGTGGCGGCTCCAAACAGGCTCTCAGGTACAGCTGACATGCTTTGTCTCCTATGTTGGGAAGAGGTATTTTGAGGGGTTGACGCGTTTTTTTTGAGCGACCCGTCTATTTTTGCACAAAAGTTTTTCATTTTCAATATGTGAATATTGATTTCATAATGTGAATTAAAAGCGCTTTAAATTCAGTACAAGCCCCCATGGTCTTTGTCTTGCTAACCGGTGTAGGCCACGCGTCCCCTACACTTCGACCATGCCTTTGCGCCCCCCTTCCTCTTCTTTTTTACCCTCGCCTATCGCGCCCCATAAATGGTGGCGGCGCTGGTGGAGCCGCCAATCGCCCCACCGCCAAGACCGCTTCGCCATGATGGCGCCGCTGATTGCGGTGCTGCTGTTCTTCGCCGCCATCGGCTCGTCCTTTATGTATTTGCGGCTGGAGGAAATCGACCGTGAGCAGGAGGCCGTGAAACGCGATGTGGAATACACCCAGCAGCAAATCCGCCTGCGCCTGCTGGAGCGCCAGGAACAGCTGATGCGCATCGGCCGCGACATCTCCAATGAAGAGGTGGACGTGGAGGAATTCATCAGCCGCGCGGAATCATTGGTGGCCCAGCACCCGGACCTGCAGGCGGTCAGCTGGATCGATGAACGCCGCCGCGTCAAAGCCAGTTACGCCTCGCCCAGCCTGCCCTCCTCGCAGACCCGCGCAGTGGACACCTTCCTGCGCCCGGGCGGCGACACCGAAAGCACCTTCAGCCTGGCGCGCGATCTGCAGCAGCCGGTGTATGCGCAGCCGGCTGGCGCTGCTGATGCCATTCCCCTGCTGCAGTTGCATATTCCGCTGGCCGACCGGGGCCGCTTTGCCGGCGTGCTGCTGGCCGAATATTCCAACGACAGCCTGCTGCGCTACGGCGTACCCGCCGAGGTGCTGGCCAAGTACGCGGTCGCCCTGCTGAACGGCAACAACCAGGTGCTGGCGGGCAATGCGTTGCCGATACGCTCGGTCAGCCACCGGCTGCTGCCTTGGTCCAGCCAGGCAGAGCCGTATGAAATACCGGTCTCTCCGGTGGGCAACGGCCTGATCCTGCGCGCCCAGGCCTACCGCACCTCGCAGGGTGTAATCGGCAGCGGCCTGTTCTGGCTGGTCGGCGCCCTAAGCGTGCTGACCGCCTGGATGTTGATCGGTAACTGGAAGCACACCCGTCGCCGACTGCAGGCCCAGCAGGCTTTGCTGTCGGAAACCAACTTCCGCCGCGCCATGGAGAACTCCATGCTGACCGGCATGCGCGCGCTGGACATGCAGGGGCGCATTACTTATGTGAACCTGGCGTTTTGCCGCATGACCGGATGGAGCGAATCCGCCCTGGTGGGACATACCGCACCCTTTGCGCACTGGCCCGAGGAAGACCGCGAATACCTGGCCGCACGGCTGGAGGATGAGCTGAACGGCCGCACGCCGCCCGGCGGCTTCCAGGTACGGGTGAAACGCAAGGACGGCACGGTGTTCGATGGCCGCATGTATGTGGCGCCGCTGATCGACGCGGTGGGCAAGCAAACCGGCTGGATGACCTCCATGACCGACATCACCGAGCCCAACCGCATCCGCGAACAGCTGTCGGCCTCGTACGAACGCTTCACCAAGGTGCTGGAGGCGCTGGACGCTTCGGTCTCGGTGGCCCCGATCAACAGCAACGAGCTGCTGTTTGCCAACAAGCTGTACCGGCTGTGGTTTGGCGTGCAGACCGTGGGGCACGAAAAGCTGGCCGCGCAAGCTGGCGTGCCCGCCGCCCCCACCCAGGACGAGAACGAAGACGACGTGGATGCGTTCGCCGGCCTGCCCACCGACAGCCTGACCGATACCCAGTCCGAAAGCGCGGAAATCTTCGTGGCCGACCTGGGCAAATGGCTGGAAGTGCGCTCGCGCTATCTCAGTTGGGTGGACGGCCGCCTGGTACAGATGGTGATTGCCACCGACATCACGCCACGCCGCCGCGCCGAGGAGCAGTCGGCCGCCCAGGCCGAGCGCGCGCAATCCTCCAGCCGCCTGATCACCATGGGTGAGATGGCCTCCAGCGTGGCGCATGAGCTGAACCAGCCACTGGCCGCCATTAGCAACTACTGCAACGGCATGGTCTCGCGCATCAAAGGGCCAGGCATTGCGCAAGACGACCTGCTGGCCGCCCTGGACAAGACCGCGCGCCAGGCCCAGCGCGCCGGCCAGATCATCCACCGCATCCAGTCCTTCGTGAAACGCAGCGAACCCAACCGCACCCAGTCGGACGTGGCACACATGGTGTCCGAGGCGGTGGAACTGGCGGGCATCGAGCTGCGCCGGCGCAATGTGCGCCTCAGCCATTACGTGGCGGCACGCCTGCCCCGGCTGCTGGTGGACCCGATCCTGATCGAACAGGTGCTAGTGAATCTGCTGCGCAATGCGGCCGAGGCCATCGATCTGGCGCAACGCCCGACCGCCCAACGCAACATCGAACTGCGCGTGGTGCCGAAGATGGAAAACGACAAGGCCGGCATAGAGTTCTCGGTTACCGACACCGGAAAAGGCCTGGCCCCCGAGGTCAAGGAGCGCCTGTTCGAAGCCTTCTTCTCCACCAAAGCCGAAGGCATGGGCATCGGCCTGAACCTGTGCCGCAGCATCATCGAGTCCCACCTGGGCAGGATGCAAGCCGAGAACCTCTACAATGGAAACGAAGGCACAGGGTGCCGTTTTTCATTCTGGATCCCGCTGGCGCAACTTTCTGTTACCCAGAGTGGACCTACAAATCCCGCCCCAACCCCCGGAGTGACTGCATGAGTTTGATCCCCAAAAAAGGTACTGTGTACGTCGTGGACGACGATGAGGCCGTCCGTGATTCGCTGCAATGGCTGCTGGAAGGCAAGGACTACCGGGTCCGCTGCTTTGATTCCGCAGAGTCCTTTTTAAGCCGCTTTGACGCCCGCGAAGTCGCCTGCCTGATCGTTGACATCCGCATGGGTGGCATGACCGGGCTGGAGCTGCAAGACCGCCTGATCGAACGCAAGTCCCCCCTGCCCATCGTCTTCATCACCGGCCACGGCGATGTGCCCATGGCGGTGGACACCATGAAAAAAGGCGCCATGGACTTCATCCAGAAGCCCTTCAAGGAAGACGAATTGGTCGGCCTGGTGGAGCGCATGCTGGAGCACGCCAAAGAGACCTTTACGGACTACCAGCAAGCAGCCAGCCGTGGCGCCCTGCTGTCCAAGCTCACCACCCGCGAATCCCAGGTGCTGGAGCGCATCGTCGCCGGCCGGCTGAACAAGCAGATCGCCGACGACCTGGGTATCAGCATCAAGACGGTGGAGGCCCACCGCGCCAACATCATGGAAAAGCTCAACGCCAACACCGTGGCCGACCTGCTGAAAATTGCCCTGGGACAAGCTGCTCCGAAAACCTGACGCTACACATTAAATAGCACCCCACGCCCGTCTGACCTGCGCCAGCGGGCGTTTTTACTTGATTTTTTGAATAATGACCGCTGAACTGATCGATGGCAACGCCCTGTCCCAACAACTGCGCCAGGATGTCGCTGCGCGCGCCCAAGCCCTGAAAGCCCGCGGCACCACGCCCGGCCTGGCCGTCGTTCTGGTGGGCGACAACCCTGCCAGCCAGGTGTATGTGCGTAACAAGGTCAAGGCCTGTGCCGATGCCGGCCTGCACTCGGTACTGGAAAAGTACGAAGCCGGTATGTCCGAAGCCGATCTGCTGGCCCGTGTGGACGCGCTGAACAACGACCCCAGCATCCACGGCATCCTGGTGCAGCTGCCCTTGCCAGCGCACATCGACGCACAAAAAGTCATTGAAGCCATCTCACCTGCCAAAGACGTGGACGGCTTCCACGTCGCCAGCGCCGGTGCGCTGATGACCGGCACGCCCGGCTTCTGGCCCTGCACGCCCTATGGTTGCATGAAGATGCTGGAAAGCATTAACTACGATCTGCGCGGCAAGCACGCCGTGGTGATTGGCCGCAGCAATATCGTCGGCAAGCCCATGGCCCTGATGCTGCTGCAAAAAAACGCCACCGTCACCATCTGCCACAGCGCGACAGCCGACCTGAAAGCCATGACCCTGCAAGCCGACGTCATCGTCGCCGCTGTGGGCAAGCGCAATGTGTTGACCGCCGATATGGTCAGGCCCGGCGCCGTGGTGCTCGACGTTGGCATGAACCGCGACGACAACGGCAAACTGTGCGGCGACGTGGACTTTGAAAATGTGCGCCAGGTCGCAAGCCATATCACCCCGGTGCCCGGAGGCGTTGGCCCCATGACCATCACCATGTTGCTGGTCAATACATTGGAAGCTGCGGAACGTTCCGCCGCCTCTTGAATCTATCGCGCTTAACGCCACATCCAAACCATGACCAATCCACTGCTCGACTTCTCTGACCTGCCCCTGTTTGACCAGATCCAGCCCGAACATGTGGCACCCGCACTGGACCAGTTGCTGGCCCACGCGAATGCGGCACTGGACACGGTGACGCAGCCTGATTTTCCGGCCCAGTGGACCGAGATCGCCAAAGCGCTGGATGTGAGCACCGAGCAACTGGGCCGCGCCTGGGGCGCCGTCAGCCACTTGAACAGCGTAGCCGACACCCCGGCCCTGCGCGCCGCCTACAACGAAGCCCTGCCCCGCGTCACCGAGTTCTGGACCCGCCTGGGCGCGGATGAGCGCCTGTACGCCAAGTACAAAGCCGTGGACACGGCCAGCCTGAACGTCGAACAGCTGCAAGCCCACCGCAACGCCATGCGCAACTTCGTGCTCAGCGGTGCCGAACTGGAAGGAGCAGCCAAGGAGCGCTTTGCCCGCATCCAGGAACGCCAGGCCGAAATCAGCCAGAAGTTCAGCGAAAACGCACTGGACGCGACCGACGCCTATGCCTACTACGCACAGGCCGACGAACTGGACGGCGTGCCCGCCGATGTGCAGCACACCGCCCGCAGCGCCGCCCAAGCCGAAGGCAAGGAAGGCTACAAGCTCACGCTGAAGATGCCCTGCTACCTGCCGGTGATGCAGTTCGCCACCAGCAGCCCGCTGCGCGAGCGCCTGTACCGCGCCTACGTGACCCGTGCGTCCGACCAGGCCGAAGGCGAGGCCGTGCAGTTCGACAACACCGCCCTGATCCGCGAAACCCTGGCGCTGCGCCAGGAAGAAGCCCGCCTGCTGGGCTACCAGAACTTCGGCGAAGTCTCGGTCGTGCCCAAGATGGCTGAATCGCCCGCCGAAGTAATCCACTTCCTGCGCGACCTGGGTGTGCGCGCCCGCCCGTTTGCCGAAAAGGACGTAGCCGACCTGCGCAGCTTTGCCGCCGAACACCTGGGCCTGGTCGATCCCCAGCCCTGGGACTGGCCCTATGTGGGCGAAAAGCTCAAGGAAGCCCGCTACGCCTTCAGCGAGCAAGAGGTCAAGCAGTACTTCACCGCGCCCAAGGTGCTGGCCGGCCTGTTCAAGATCATCGAAACCCTGTTCGAAGTCTCTATCCGCCGCGACAGCGCCCCCGTGTGGCACCCCTCGGTGGAGTTCTACCGCATCGAGCGCAGCCTGGGTGGTACATCGGCAGATGCCCCCCGCCAATTGGTGGGCCAGTTCTACCTGGACCCATCGGCCCGCACCGGCAAACGTGGCGGTGCCTGGATGGACGACGTGCGCGCCCGCTGGCTGCGCCCCGACACCCACACGCTGCAGACCCCCGTGGCGCATCTGGTGTGCAACTTTGCCGACGGCGTGGACGGTCAGCCGCCACTGCTGACGCACGACGACGTGACCACCCTGTTCCACGAATTCGGCCACGGCCTGCACCACATGCTGACCCAGGTCAACGAGCGCGATGTGTCCGGCATCAGCGGCGTGGAATGGGACGCGGTGGAGCTGCCCAGCCAGTTCATGGAAAACTTCTGCTGGGAGTGGGATGTGCTCAAGCACATGACGGCCCACGTGCAGACGGGCGAGCCACTGCCGCGCGTGCTGTTCGACAAAATGACCGCCGCCAAGAACTTCCAAAGCGGCCTGCAAACCCTGCGCCAGATCGAGTTCTCGCTGTTTGACATGCTGCTGCACACCGAGCACGACCCGGCCCAGGACTTCATGCCCCTGCTGCGCAAGGTGCGCGACGAGGTCGCCGTGCTGCAAGCCCCGGCCTTCAGCCGTACCGCGCACACCTTCAGCCACATCTTCGCCGGCGGCTATGCGGCGGGTTACTACAGCTACAAATGGGCCGAGGTGCTCAGCGCCGACGCCTACGCCGCGTTCGAAGAAACCGCTGGCGCGGACGGCGCGGCCAACATCGAAACCGGCCGCCGCTACCGCCAGTCCATTCTGGAAGCCGGCGGCAGCCGCCCGGCCATGGAGTCGTTCAAGGCCTTCCGTGGCCGCGCGCCCACGCTAGATGCACTGCTGCGCCACCAAGGCATGGCTTAATAGTGGCCTGGAGGATTTTTACGATGCGCATTACCCCCATCCACACCGCACTGGCCTGCGCCACATTGGCGCTGGCCGCTGGCAGCGTCTATGCCCAGACGGTCTACCGCATCGTCGGCCCCGATGGCAAGGTCACTTTCTCTGACCAACCACCGGCGCCCAGCAGCCCGGCCAAGGTCACCACTACCAACAAAAACGGCAGCAGCGCAGTAAATGCCGCGTCGTTGCCGTTTGAGTTGCAAGAGATCGTAAAGCGTTATCCGGTCACGCTGTACACCGGTACCGGCTGCAGCCCCTGCGAAAGTGCGCGCAATCTGCTGGTGCAACGCGGTATTCCATTTACCGAGCGCAGCGTGAACACCGATGCCGATGCCGACGCACTGAAACGCATCAGCGGTGAAACCAGCCTGCCGTTCGGCACGATTGGCGGCCAGCAGCTCAAAGGCTTCTCGGATGTGGAATGGACGCAGTACCTGGATGCTGCGGCCTACCCCAAATCATCGGTGCTGCCAGCCAGCTACAAGCGTGCGCCGGCCCAGCCCCTGGTGGCCAGCAAGGCGCCTCCAGCAGCAGCGCCGGCAGCACCAGCTCCGGCCCCGGCAGCACCGCAGCCCGAGCCGGTGGACACCAGCCGCAACCCGCGCGGCATCCAGTTTTAGAGCTTAAAACTCCAGGGTTTTCACGCCCTGCGCCGTGCCCAGCAGGCACACATGGGCTTTTTGCAAGGCAAATACGCCCACTGTCACCACACCGGGCCACTGGCTGACCTGGTTTTCGAAAGCCACTGGGTCGCTGATCTGCAGGCCCGTCACATCTAGGATGTACTGGCCGTTGTCGGTCACCAGCGGTTGGCCGTCCTTCAGGCGCAGCTTGGCCTGCCCCCCCATGGCGGCAAACTGGCGCACCAGGCGGTTCGAGGACATGGGGATGACTTCCACCGGCAGCGGGAACTGGCCCAGGGTCTGCACCAGCTTGCTCTCGTCGGCAATGCAGACGAACTGGCGCGACTGGGCGGCCACGATCTTCTCGCGCGTCAGCGCCGCACCGCCCCCCTTGACCATATGGCCCTGGCCGTCGATCTCGTCCGCACCGTCGATGTACACCGCCAGCTCGCCCACGTCATTGGCGTCGAACACGGGGATGCCCAGCGCTTTCAATTTGGCGGTGCTGGCCTCAGAACTGGACACCGCGCCTTTGACCTGGTCCTTGATGGTGGCCAGCGCGTCAATGAACTTGTTGACGGTGGAGCCGGTGCCCACGCCCACAATTTCGCCTGGCACCACATAGCGCAACGCAGCCTGGCCGACCAGGGTTTTCAGTTCATCTTGTGTCATCTGGGAAAATCCGTGGTTAAGTAGAAAAACCCTAATTATCCAATGCCCCTCATCCCCTACGCCCTGGCCCGCCCGTTTCTGTTTGGCCTGGACCCCGAAGCCGCCCACGACCTCACGCTGAACGCCATTGCCCGTACCCAGGGCACGCCGCTGGAATGCCTGTACCGCCAACCCACTGTCAGCGACCCGGTGCAACTGGCCGGGCTGCAATTCCCCAACCGCGTGGGCCTGGCTGCCGGCCTGGACAAGAACGCCCGCTGCATCGACGGCCTGGGCGCCATGGGTTTCGGCTTTGTGGAGGTGGGCACGGTCACGCCGCTGGCGCAGCCAGGCAACCCGCAGCCGCGCATGTTCCGCCTGCCCCAGGCGAATGCGCTGATCAACCGCCTGGGCTTCAACAACGGCGGGCTGGCGGCCTTTGTGGCCAATGTGCAGCGCGCCCGCTTCCGCAGCAAGGCCGGGGGCACGCCCATGCTGCTGGGCCTGAACATCGGCAAGAACGCAGCGACACCGATCGAACGCGCCACCGACGACTACCTGCTGGCACTGGACGGTGTCTACCCGCATGCTGACTACGTGACGGTGAACATCTCCAGCCCCAACACCAAGAACCTGCGCGCCCTGCAGAGCGACGAGGCGCTGGACGGCTTGCTAGGCGCCGTGGCCGAACGGCGCGCCCAACTGGCGCAGCAGCACGGCAAGCGCGTGCCCATCTTCGTGAAGATTGCCCCCGACCTGGACGAGGGCCAAGTGGCCGTGATCGCCGCCACGCTGCAGCGCCACACCATGAACGGCGTGATCGCCACCAACACCACCCTCAGCCGCGATGCTGTGAAAGGCATGGCGCATGCAGAAGAAACCGGCGGCCTGAGTGGCGCACCGGTGCTGCCGGCCAGCAACCGCGTGATTCGCCAGCTGCGCGCTGCCCTGGGCAAGGGCTTCCCGATTGTGGGCGTGGGCGGCATCCTGAGCGCAGCCGACGCTGTGAGCAAGATCGACGCCGGTGCCGACGTGGTACAGATCTACACCGGCCTGATCTACCAAGGCCCGGCGCTAGTGCAGCAGGCAGCACAGGCAATTAAAAACATGAAGAAATAAGGCTCTAGCGCAGGAATTATCTACACTGATAGCTCCCAATTAAATAGCAGGCCAATAAGCCCGCCAGCGCCGCGATAACGAAAGCTCTTGCCACGGCTAACGCAATCTGCATCCCTAGAAAACATGCCTAAAACCTTACATTCTGTGAGCAAACGAAGCAAACAAACCCAGCCTGTTTGACCTAGATCAGACAGCCGGAAAATCCTGTCCGCGAGAGCATCTGCTGAGCGCCAAGCTATTGTCTAATGCCAACCACGTGCAACATCTAGGAACAAGCCACCATGCGACTTAACCTACCCGTCACGGCCCAGGAATACGACTTCCCAGCTAAGAGCATGCTTGTGTCCACGACTGACACCAAGGGCCTCATCACTCACTGCAACGACGCTTTTGAGCAGGTCAGCGGCTATCTCTACGAAGAACTGATAGGCCAGCCACACAATATGATCCGCCACCCTGACATGCCCCCGGAGGCATACAAGGACATGTGGCAAACCATAGGCCGCGGACGGGCCTGGAGCGGCATGGTGAAGAACCGGCGCAAGGACGGCTCCTTCTACTGGGTCGAAGCCAATGTCACCCCCATCATGCACAACGGCAAGCCACGCGGCTACATGTCGGTGCGCACCAAGCCTAGCCGACAAAAGATCCAGGACGCCGAGCAGTTGTACGCACGCATCCGTGCCGAACGCGAATCCGGCAAGCCGAGCTTTGAACTGCACGCCGGCTCCGTGCGCCTGCTAGGCTGGCGTGGCCTGTTGGGCCGACTGGAGCGTATCTCTTTCACCCAGCGTTACGTGCTGGTGTTGGCGGGCATGGTTGCCGTGGGCCTGACGCCGGTGCTGCTGGGCATGGAAGGCATGGGCGGACGGCTGCTGCAAGTCGCCCTGCAAATCGCCGGCGCCAGCGTGATGGTGCTGTGGTTCAAGCGCCATGTGTCCGATGTGATTGCCGATGCCGAGCAATTTGCCAGCGATATCTCAGGCTGCAATCTCGGCACCACCGTCCCGCAGGACCGCGGCGGCCCGCTGGGCAGCCTGAGCCGCAGCCTGCGGCAGATCCAGATCAACCTGCGCGCCGTGATTGGCGACGTGAAATCAGAGATCAACGGCTTCAGCCAAACGGCGGCCGAAATCGCCGCCAGCAGCCAGGACCTGTCGTCCCGCACCGAGTCCCAAGCCAGCAGCCTTGAAGAAACCGCCGCCAGCATGGAGCAGCTGTCCAGCACCGTGCAGCAGACCGCCGACACAGCCCGGCAAGTCGCCCAGCAAGGTGAGAAAAGCAGCAGCGTCGCAACCCGTGGCGGTCAGGCTGTACACCAGGTGGGCGTGGCGATGGAGAACATCAACGCCTCGTCAAAAAAGGTGCAGGAAATCATTGGCGTGATCGAAAGCATTGCCTTCCAAACCAACATCCTGGCCCTGAATGCCGCCGTGGAGGCCGCCCGCGCCGGCGAACAAGGCCGAGGCTTCGCCGTCGTCGCCAGCGAAGTGCGGGCCCTGGCCCAGCGCAGTGCCACAGCAGCCCGCGAGATCCGCGCACTGATCGCGCAGTCGGCCGAACAGGTTGCCGCCGGCAGCAACCAGATGAGCGACGCTGGTCGCACCATCGACGAAGTGGTGGCCTCGGTGAAGGAAGTCGGCGCCTTGATACGCCAGATCACCAACGCCACGCAAGAGCAATCCCTGGGTATCTCGCAGGTCAACGAAGCGGTGACCCAGCTGGACAGCGTCACCCAGCAAAACGCTGCGCTGGTGGAGCAGTCGGCCGCCTCGGCCGAAGGCTTGAGCGACAGCAGCATGAACCTGGCGCGTGCAGTGCAAATCTTCCATCTGCCCTGAGACATGTGCTGATGTACCTTGCCCCCCAGGCTGACTGGGGCTGTATGCCCCTGGCCGGCAGCCTGCCTGCTTCGGTACTCGACTCGCTGTACAGCCAAATCGCCATCATCGACAAGACCGGCCAGATCCATTACGTGAACCGCGCCTGGCGCGACTTCGGCCACCATGGCCTGCCGCCCGACCATCCCTGGCCAGGTAGCAACTACCTGGACATGTGCCACCTCTACGTCGGCCACAACAAGCCGCCTTCCGGCCCGGTGCTACCCAAAATCCAGGCCGTGCTGGATGGCGACGAAGAAGCCTTCGACTGCGAATACCCCTGCCACACCGCACAGGAAAAGCGCTGGTTCATGGTCCGCATATCGGCCATGCGCGACCACCCTGGGCACTTTGTGGTGTCGCACCAAAACACTACACGGCGCAAGCAGCAGCTGCTGGCCGGCCAGGAAGCGCTGCAGGCCACTGCCCAGCACAGTCAGGCGATTTTGGACAATATGGTGGATGGCGTCATCACCATCAATGCGCAAGGTTTGATGGAGTCGTTCAACAAGGCCGCCAGCAAAATTTTTGGCTACAGCGTGGACGAAGTGCTGGGCCGCAATGTATCGATGCTGATGCCAGCACCGCACCGCCAGCACCACGACGGCTATCTGCGGCATTTCCAGCACACCGGCGAAGCCCGCATCATCGGTGCGCCAAGAGAGGTCGAAGGCCTGCGCAAAAACGGCCAGATATTTCCCATGAGCCTTTCGGTGTCGCAGGTGGACCGTGCAGGCCAGCCCACCTTCATCGGCATGGTGCGCGACACCACCCAGCGCCACCGGCAAGATGAGGAAATCCGCCGCCTGGCCTTCTACGACCCGCTGACAGGCCTGCCCAACCGGCGCATGCTGATGGACCGTCTCAAGCAAGCCATTGCCAGTGCCAACCGTAGCCGCCAGCACGGCGCAGTGATGTTCCTGGACCTGGACCATTTCAAGCAGCTCAACGACACACGCGGCCACGACGTGGGCGACCTGCTATTGCAGCAAGTCGCGCTGCGGCTGAACAACTGCATGCGCGAAGTCGACTGCGTGGCCCGCCTGGGTGGTGACGAATTCGTGGTGCTGCTGGAGGCCTTGAGCAGCCACGCCCATGAGGCCGCCACCCAGACCGAAGCCATTGCCAGCAAGATACTGTACGCACTGAGCCAGCCCTACACCTTGCGCGAACAGATCCACGAAAGCACGCCCAGCATCGGCATCGTGGTGTTTGCGCAAGACCACACCAGCCAAGATGAATTACTCAAGAAGGCCGACGTGGCCATGTACCAGGCCAAATCGGCCGGCCGCAACACGGCCTGCTTTTTCGACCCCGCCATGCAAGCCGCCGTACTGGCCCATGCCGAGCTGGAAAAAGACCTGCGCCAGGGCCTGGCACAAAACGAATTCCTATTGCACTACCAAGTACAGGTGAATGGGCGGGGCGGGCCGATCGGTGCCGAGGCCCTGGTACGCTGGCACAGCCCGCAGCGCGGCCCGGTGCCTCCCGGGCAATTCATTGGGCTGGCCGAAGAAAGCGGGCTGATTCTGCCCCTGGGCCAGTGGGTGCTGGAAACCGCTTGCACGCAGTTGCAGGCCTGGGCCCAGCACCCCGCTACCGCGGGCTGGACCATGGCCGTCAACGTCAGCGCCAGCCAGTTCGCCCAGGCCGACTTTGTGGCCACCGTGGTGGCCGCACTGCAGCACACCGGCGCCAACCCGCACCTGCTGAAACTGGAGCTGACCGAGAGCATGCTGGTCAACGATGTGGAAGACGTGATCCTGAAGATGAACCAGCTGAAGGCCCAGGGCGTGTGCTTCTCGCTGGACGACTTCGGCACCGGCTACTCGTCGCTGTCGCACCTCAAGCGCCTGCCACTGGACCAGCTGAAGATCGACCAGAGCTTTGTGCGCGACATTCTGACCGACCCCAGCGACGCGGTCATCGCCCGCACCATCGTGGCGCTAGGCCACAGCCTGGGGCTGGCGGTGATCGCCGAAGGCGTGGAAACCGCAGCCCAGCGCGACTTCCTGGCCGGCCTAGGCTGCGATGCCTTCCAGGGCTACCACTTTGGCCGACCCGAGCCCGCTGACGCGCTGCAGAAATTTATACAAAACAAGCCGCCAGCGCACATTCCACCTGCGCCAGCAGCTCCTATTTAAATAGCATTACCAGTTCACCAGCGTGCCGTCGTGCTGGAGCCGGTTGACCGGCAGGTAGGCGCGCTGGTACGGGTACTTGGCGGCCAGTTCTTCGTTGATTTCCACGCCATGGCCTATGGTCTCGCCGCAGTGCATGTAGCCGTCCTTGAAGCTGTAGCTGTGCGGGAACACCTCGTCGGTCAGCTCGGTGTGGCGCATGTATTCCTGGACACCGAAGTTCGGCACCCAGGTGTCGAAATGCAGGGCCGTGCCCATGCACACCGGCGACAGATCGGTGGCGCCGTGGCAGCCAGTGCGCACCTGGTACAGCGATGCAAAGTCGGCGATGCGGCGCAGATGCGTGAGGCCACCGGCATGCACGATCGTGGTACGGATGTAGTCGATCAGCTGGTTCTGGATCAGGTCCTTGCAGTCCCAGATGGTGTTGAAGATCTCGCCCACCGCCAGCGGCGTGGTGGTGTGCTGGCGGATCAGACGGAACGCGTCCTGGTTCTCGGCCGGGGTTGCGTCTTCCATCCAGAACAGGTGGAACGGCTCCAGCGACTTGCCCAGGCGCCCGGCTTCGATGGGCGTCAGGCGGTGGTGTACGTCGTGCAGCAAATGGATGTCCGGGCCCACGGCCTGGCGCACCGCATCGAACAGCTTGGGCGCGTGCAGCAGGTATTTTTCGCTGCTCCAGTCGTGTTCGCTGGGCAGGTTGCCGTCGGCCGGCTCGTAGAACATATTGCCCTTGCCCACGCCGTAGACCGCTTCCAGGCCGGGCACGCCGCTTTGCGCGCGGATGGCCTTGTAACCCATCTCCTTGTAGCGCAGCACTTCGTCCACCGTGTGTTCGATGTCCTTGCCGTTGGCGTGGCCGTAGACCATCACGCCAGAGCGGCTGCGGCCACCCAGCAGCTGGTACAGCGGCAGGTTGGCGGCCTTGGCCTTGATGTCCCACAGCGCGGTGTCGACGGCGGCAATCGCGCTCATGGTCACCGGGCCGCGGCGCCAGTAGGCGCCCTTGTACAGGTACTGCCAGATGTCTTCGATCTGGTGCGCATCGCGGCCGATCAGGCAGGGAATGACGTGGTCAGTCAGGTAGCTGACGACGGACAGCTCGCGGCCGTTCAGCGTGGCGTCGCCGATGCCGGTCAGGCCTTCGTCGGTTTCGATCTTCAGGGTGACGAAGTTGCGGCCGGGGCTGCAGACGATCACGCGGGCGTTGGTGATTTTCATAATGGAATGGGTGGTTTAAATGAAGTTACTTTGCTGGGCTCAAGGACTCGAACACTGGATCAGGCCTCACGGCTAGCTGTCGCACAGTTCCAGGGACACCGCGGAACCGGCTTTGCCGGGCCGCTGGTGTCGCCCCCTGCAAGGGGGTTGGCGAAAACACGCAGTGTGTAGCCTGGGGGTGTGCAACATTTCTAGCCATTCCAGCCCAGGTGGCCTAGGAAGTCGCGGGTGCGCGCCACGGTGGGGTTGTCGAAGATCTGCGCGGGCGGGCCTTCTTCCATGATGGCGCCGTTCTCGAACACCACCACCCAGTTGGCCACGCGCTGGGCGAAGCTCATCTCGTGGGTGACGACGATCATGGTCATGCCCTCTTGCGCCAGCTTCTTCATCACGTTCAGCACCTCGCCCACGGTCTCCGGGTCCAGTGCCGAGGTCGGCTCATCAAACAGCATGACCTCCGGCTCCATGGCCAGGGCCCGGGCAATCGCCACGCGCTGCTGCTGGCCGCCGGACAGATTGGCCGGGTAGTTCTGCGCCTTGGACGCAAGGCCCACTTTTTCCAGCAGCTTCATGGCACGGGCGCGGGCCTCGGCCTCGGGCATGCCGAGCACGGTGATCGGGCCCATGGCCACGTTGTCCAGCGCCGTCTTGTGCGGGAACAGCTCGAAGCTCTGGAACACCATGCCCATGCGCTGGCGCACCTTGCGCACCTCGGACTCCTTGGTGGGCAAGGGCACGCCGTCGAGCAGCACGCGGCCGCCGTTCAGCGTCTCCAGCGCATTGGTACAGCGCAGCAAGGTGGACTTGCCCGAGCCCGAGGGGCCGATCAGGCACATCACCTCGCCCTTGTTGACCTGCAGCGAAACGCCGTTCAGCGCCACGAAATCGCCGTACATCTTGCGCACGTTTTCATACACCAGCACGGGCGGCTGGTCGGCACCCTTGCGGGCCAGTGCACTGGGCACAGTCGTTGTGTTCATTCCTTGACTCCGTATTTCTTGTGAATCCAATCGACCAGCTTGGCCTGGGGGTAGCCCATCAGCCAGTACAGCGCGGCCATGGCGGTCAGCATCTCCAGCACGCGGAAGGTCTGCGCGCGGATCTGCATGGAGGTGTAGGCGAGTTCGCTGACGGCGATCACCGAGACCAGCGAGGTGTCCTTGAACAGCGATATCCAGGTGCTGGCCAGCACCGGCAGGATGCGCCGGCCGGCCTGCGGAATCACTACCTTGAACATCGCCTGGCGGCGCGACATGCCCATGGCCAGCGCGGCTTCCATCTGCCCCTTGCGGATCGAGTTGATGCCGGCGCGGAAGGTCTCGGCGTTGTAGGCCGAGATGTTCAGCACCAGGGCCACCAGCGCGGTCGTCAGGGCCGAGAACTGCACGTCAAACGCCATCGGCATCACGTAGAAGGCCCAGTAGATGACCAGGATCAGCGGCAGGTTGCGGAAGAACTCGACGAAGGCCAGCGAAGCATTGTTCAGCAGCTTGTTGTTTGAGAGGCGCATCAGCGCCAGCAGAATGCCGCCCGGCACGGCCAGCAGCATGGTCACAACCGTCAGGCCGACCGTCATCGCAGCGCCTTCCATCAGCGCGCTGCGGTGTGTCCATATGACGTTCCAGTCGAAGTTCATGAGCGCCCCAGGTGTGCGAGTTTGTGGTAAGCGCGGTCGACCACGCGGGTCACCGGGAACAGCAGCAGGAAGTACAGCACCATCACCGCGGTGAACACCTCCACCGGCCGGTAGCTCTGGCCGGCCACGGTCTCGGCGCGGTGCATCAGCTCGGGCACGGCGATCACGGTGGCGATGGCCGTGTCCTTGATGGCCATGGTCAGCACCGAGCCGAAGGCCGGCAGCATGCGTATCGTGGCCTGCGGCAGGATGATCTTGCGCAGGATCTGCGCCCGCGACATGCCCAGCGCCAGTCCGGCCCGGGTCTGGCCGGGGCGGATGGACTCGATGCCCGCACGGATGATCTCCGACGCGTAAGCGGCAATGTGCAGGGTCAGCCCCACCAGCGCCGCCCAGAACGGCGGAAAGGTCACGCCGGCCAGGATCGGAAACGCGAAGTAGATCCACACCAGCACCACCAGGATGGGGATGGCCCGCATGGTGTCCACATAGAACACCAGCAGCCGGCTGAGCCAGCGCGGCCCGTACAGGCGCAGCAAGGCGATCACCAGGCCCGCCAGCAAGCTGGTGATGGCGCTGATGACGCTGAGTGCCACCGTGACGCCGAAACCGCTGGCGAAGAAGCGCCAGTTGTCGATCAGCGGGGAAAAGTCGACGTCCATGGGGCAGTCCTCAGGTTGCGCCGGCGCTTACTTCAGCGCTTGCGTCATGCGAACTTCTTCGGCTGCCAAAGCCGGCTCCATGCGCTTCTCGACCTCACGCAGCCAGTCCAGATAGACCTGCTCGTTCTTGTTCACACCCATGCCGGTCTTGATCTCGAAGATCTTGCTGTCCTGGCAGTTGTTTTCCTTGGGGAACACCGCCAGGCCCTTGACCTTCTTGCTGATGTTGGGCCACAGCATGCGGTTCAGCGGCGCCACATCGGAGCGGCCGGCCAGCACTTCTTCGATGGGCGCGACAGAGCCGGAATTGGTCACACCGCGCAGCTTGGCATTCGGGAACTGGGCGCGCACCATGGGCTCTTCGCCAGCACCCGAGAAATAGGCCATGGTGATCTCGGGCTTGTTGAACTCTTCCAGCGTCTTCACGTTGGTGAACTTGGGGTTGTCGGCGCGGCCGAACATGCAGACGCCGGTGCTGGAGAAGGTGACGAAGTCGATGATCTTGGAGCGCTCGGCGTTCTGGTTCAGCGGGCCGATCATGATGTCCATCTGGTTGGCGATCAGCGCCGGCACCTTGGTTTCATGGCTCACCGGCACGGGCTCGATCTTCACGCCCAGCAGCTTGGCGAACTCCTTGCCCAGCAGCCACGATGGGCCGGCCCAGGGCTCGCCCTCGCCAGTGGTGTTCTGCGCCAGCCAGGGCGGGTTGTTGACCACGCCGACGCGCAGCACGCCAGCCTTGCGGATCGCGTCGATGCGCGGGCTGGCACCGGGGGCCGGTGGGGTCTGGGCCAGGGCGGCGCTGGAAGCGGCAGCCAATAGCGCGGCAGCGGCGATGATTTTGGCCGCGCCAAGGCGGACAGTGTGTTTCTGCATGTTGTGTCTCCGATAGATGTGTGGATGCGGGAAACCATCGCGGTCCCGCGCCGCGGCTTACTGGGTGCGTGGCCGCACCCAGCTCACTTGATGTTGTCGATGACGCGTTTTTCGTCCGCCGTCAGCGTGGCCTGCAGCGTCTTTTCTACCTGGCGCAGCCAGTCCAGATACACCTGCTGGTTCTTGTCTACCGCCAGGCCCACGGGCGAGGCTTTTTCCTGGCTGCCCTGGCAGTTGTTGTCCTTGGGGTAGACCACCAGGCCCTTGACCTTCTGGTTCAGATTCACCCAGGGCACGCGGTTGATCGGCGCCGCGTCGGCCCGCTTGGCCATGATCTCCTCTACCGGCGCGGTGGCGCCCGAGCTGGCCACGGCGCGCAGCTTGGCCTTGGGGAAGCGCTCCTTGACCCAGTTTTCTTCGGCGCCGCCGGTGAAATAGGCGATGGTGATGTCGGGGCTGTTCAGGTCGTCCACCGAGTTCACCTTGGCCAGCTTTTCGTTGCCCGCGCGTCCGAACATGCAGACGCTGGTGCTGGAATAGACAACGAAGTCCACCACCTTCAGGCGTTCCGGGGTTTCGCCCAGCGGACTGATCGTCATGTCGACCTGGTTGGCCGCCAGCACCGGCACCTTGGTTTCATGCGACACGGCCACGGGTTGCAGCTTGACCTTCAGCAAGCGCGCGTATTCGGTGGCCAGCAGCCAGGCCGGGCCGCTCCAGGCCGCGCCATTGCCGGTGGTGTTCTCTACCAGCCAGGGCGAGTTTTGCAGCACGCCGACACGCAGCTCACCGGCCTTCTGGATCGCATCGATGCGCGGGCTGGCGCCCGGGGCCGGCGGGGCCTGGGCCAGCAGCGCAGAGCTGCCGGCGGCCAGCAACAGGCCGGCCAGCCAGTGGCGGGCGGACGTGGAATGCAAGGGCTTGAATCTCATGTTGTCTCCTGTTGTTCTGTGCGCGAGAGGCCTAGCGCCAGGCCTGGGCAAATTCACCGATGACGCGCTCCAGATGGGCGCGCATCGCCGCCCGGGCGGCAATCGGGTCGCGCGCCAGCAAGGCCTTGAAGATGCGCTGGTGGTCCGCATGCGAGGCCAGGCGCAGATCGGGGGTGTGGAAGTGGTGTTCGATCTTGGTCCAGACCGGGCCGCGGGCCTGGGCCCACATGGCGGTCACCATCTGCAGCAGCACGCTGTTGCCGGTGGACTCGGCGATGCGCAGGTGGAACAACTGGTCCGCCGCTTCGTTGGCCTCTTTGTCGTCCATGTTGTCGTGCATATCGGTCAGGGCCGAGAAGATCCGGTCCAGGTCGCTGTCCTTGCGGGTCTCAGCCGCTACCGAGGCGATTTCCGACTCGATCAGGCAGCGTGCGCGCAGCAGCTCGAAGGGGCCGGGGCCGGTCTCGGGCATGTAGACCGGGGCGGCGCTGGTGCTGCTGGTCTGGGTCACATAAATGCCCGAGCCGCCGCGCACTTCGACCACGCCTTGCAACTCCAGCGCAATCATGGCTTCGCGCACCGAGGTGCGGCTGACGTCAAAGCGCTCGGCCAGCGCGCGCTCCGAAGGCAGGCGCTCGCCCAGCTTGAATTCGCCCTGCGCAATCAGCAGCAGCATTTGCGCTGCCAGCCGCTGGTAGGAGCGGTCCGAGCCGAGTTTCTCGGTCTTGTCGGTCTTTGGGGAGACCGAGCCATCGTCGCTGGGTTGGATCAATTGCAGTGCCATGGTGTTCTTCAAAGTGGTTGGACCAAATATTAATTGGTAAACCAAAATTTGGTTTAATGGTTTACCACTATGGGCTAATTGGTTGGTCCAGTTGTCCAATGACATCCTTTTTCGCTCTGTCCCTACCAGCCCATGCGCGCACTTTCCCAAGCCTCTCTTGCTACCTTGACCGCCTCCCCCCCATCGCTGCAGCTGCCGCAGTACCAGCGCAGCCCCTTGCCGATAGGCGTGGTGCACCTGGGCCTGGGGGCCTTCCACCGTGCCCACCAGGCCGTCGTGTTCGATGCCTTGCTGGGCCAGGGCGACCCGCGCTGGGGCGTGCTGGGCGTGGCCATGCGCAGCACCGAGCTCGCCGATGCGCTGGCCGCACAGGACGGCCTGTACGCGCTGCAGATCGCCAGTGCTGAGGGGCGGCGCTGGCAGGTGGTGGGTGCGCTAAGCCAGACCTGCGTGGCCGCGCGCGAACCGCAGCAGGTAGTAGCGGCCATCGCCGCGCCCAGCACCCGCTGGATCACGCTGACCGTCACCGAAAAAGCCTATGGACCCGAACTCGCCGCCTTGCTGCTCCAAGGCCTGGCGGCACGGCAGGCGGCGGGCCTGGGCGGGCTGACCATCGCCTCTTGCGACAACCTCACCGGCAACGGCCACAAGCTGCGCCAGCTATGCCTGGACGCGGCAGAGACAACCGACCCCGCGTTGGCGCAATGGATAGACCGCCAGTGCCGCTTCCCGAACAGCATGGTCGACCGCATCGTGCCGGCCGCCACCGCGCAGCACCGCGCTGACGCCGCCCAGATGCTGGGCATGGAAGACGCCTGCGCGCTGGGCACCGAGGGCTTCTGGGAATGGGTGATCGAAGACAACTTTGTCGACCCACAAGACGCCGCCTTGCTGGCCTCTGCCGGCGTGCAGGTGGTGCAGGAGGTGCTGCCTTTCGAAGAAGCCAAGCTGCGCATGCTGAACGGCAGCCACACGGCCATCGCGCTGATGGGCGCGGTGATGGGCCTGCCCACCGTCTCCGACTGCGTGGCCCAGCCGGACATCCACTGGTTCGTCCACCACCTAATGACCGACGTGGTGATGCCGCAGCTGCAGCGCCCGGGCCTGCCGGCCTACCGCGACGCGCTGTTGGCGCGCTTTGCCAACCCCGACCTGCGCCACAAGGTGCACCAGATCGCCTCCGACAGCTCGCTGAAGATTCCGCTGCGCTGGCTGCCGACCATCCAGGCCCGTCTCGCCGCCGGCGCGCCGGTCGAGCCCCTGGCCTTTGCCAGCGCGGTATGGCTGCGCTACCTGCGGGCCGAGGACGATGCCGGGCAGCCGTATGCGATTTCGGACCCGCTGGGCGCCACGCTGCAGGCGCTGGCGCAGCAGCACCGCGGCGACGCTGCAGCCACGGTCCAAGCCGTGTTGGCCCTGCCCTCCGTCTGGGGTGACGACCTGCCCCACAAGCCGCAATGGACCGCCCGCGTGACGAACTGGCTGCAGCGCATCCAGACCGGCAGCGTGGCCGCCGCACTGGCCGAGCTGCGCAGCAGCCTCGCATCCTGAATTTCCACCAACCCGAGTCTCACCCATGCTGAACAACACACCCCCTATCCAAGACCAGGTCGCCCTCGTAACCGGCGCCAACGCCGGCATGGGCCTGGCCACCGTCCGCGCGCTGCTGGAGGCCGGCTACCGCGTGGCCGCCACCGACCTGCACACCGAGCAAGTAGCCAGCACTCTGGCCGCGCACGGCGACCGCCTGGCCTGCTTCGTCATGGACGTCAGCGACTACGCCCAGGTACAGACCGCCTGCGACCAGATCGAGGCGCACTTTGGCCGCATCGATGTGTGCGTCAACAACGCCGGCTTCCTGCAGTACGCCAACTGCGAGCAAACCACGCCCGAGCTCTGGCACAAGACCCTGCGCATCAACCTGGACGGCGTGTTCTTCGTCAGCCAGCGCGTGGTACCGGGCATGAAGGCGCGCGGCTTTGGCCGCATCGTCAACATGTCGTCGTACGGCGCCAAGACCGGCGGCCTGTCGCCACTACCGGCTTACGCGGCCAGCAAAGGCGGCATCATTTCGCTGACCTTCAGCTTCGCCCGCGAGTACGCGCCGTTCGGCGTCACCTGCAACGCGCTGGCCCCGACCTTCGTGAAGACGCAGATGCTGACCGAGCAGGTCAGCGCCGAGCGCCAGGCCGAGCTGCGGCAGAAGATCCCGGTCGGCCGCTTCTGCGAGCTGGAAGAGCTGGCGCACAGCGTGCTGTTCCTGGCCCATCCGCTCAGCGGCTTCATCACCGGCGAGGTGCTGGACCTGAACGGCGGCCTGCAGTTCGATTGAGGAATCTGCACAAAATATGCCGACAGCGCAGATTCCACCTGCGTAAGAAGCTCCTATTTACATAGCATTGCAAGGCAGACACCTTCGGTTACATCCGGTGTAGACACCGTCCGACATCGGCTCTAGCATCCCTGGATGGATGGTTTCCACATTCCACAGGAGGCTTTATGCAAGTGCAACCTTATCTTTTCTTCAACGGCCGCTGCGAAGAAGCTTTGGCTTTTTACACCGCGGCGCTGGGGGCCGAAGTCACAATGCTGATGCGCTACTCGGAAGCCCCTGGTGGCTGCCCAGAAGGCATGCTGCCACCGGGCTTCGAGAACAAAATCATGCATGCCAGCATGCGCGTAGGCGAAGCGGTGGTGATGGCCTCGGACGGCAACAGCACCGAGCCGGCAAGCTTCAAAGGCTTCTCGCTGTCGCTGGACGCCAAAGATGGCGCGCATGCCGAAAAGCTGTTCAACGCGCTGAGCCAGGGCGGCCAGGTGCAAATGCCCCTGGGCAAGACCTTTTACGCCTCCAGCTTTGGCATGGTGGCCGACAAGTTCGGCGTGTCCTGGATGGTCATTGTGATGCCTTAACAACAACTTCGACAGGAGACTCGGTATGGTCTACACCGGCAGCTGCCACTGCGGCAAGATCCGCTTCACCGTGGACGGTGAAATCAAAGGCGCCATGGAATGCAATTGCTCGATCTGCGTGCGCAAGGGTTCGCTGATGTGGTTCGTGCCGCGCGAGCAGCTGCAGCTGCAGACCCCCGAGGAAAACCTGAGCACCTACCTGTTCAACAAGCATGTGATCCAGCACCACTTCTGCGCCAGCTGCGGCATCCATCCGTTTGGTGAAGGCACCGACCCCAAAGGTAATCGCATGGCCGCCATCAACATCCGCTGCCTGGAGGGGCTGGACCTGGATGCCATCCCGGTGCAGCACTACGACGGCCGGTCGGCCTGAGTCGGCTTACTGGCGCTACACACACGCCGTGCTAATGTTGAGAGGCAGCGTGCCGGGATTGCTGGTGAGTTGTAACCGGAGCGCACGGCGTCTGCTTCGCAGCGGTTGCGGTTGCTCAACTTGCAGACCACGAGGGGCGGCTTTCGGCGGCGGCTTCAACCAGTCACTGAAACGCGCTCACGCGCTTAACATGGCATCGGCTGAAATTTCATGTCACCTCGTGTGTTCGGGTGCCAGAAATGGCGTGGGGATAGTGGTTGCTATCCTGACCCAGCGAAGCCGTTCGCACCCGCAGTAACCGCAAACTGAGTCGGGAGGACAATGCCGCACTTATGCCCACCACGTCGAAATTGCCCCTCATTTACCGCATGGTCGCTACAGTGGCCCCTTTGCCAAAACGAGGCATCGAAGAGGCGCACAAATCCATCGTAAATCGTCTGCGCAGATACAGCGCTACGTCCATCGTTGACATAGCGCTGTATATGATGTGGAACCCACCCAAACCTGCAATCGAAGAGCTGCGCAGCGCGCCATGGCTGACGCTGCTGCTCGTGAAATGGGCGCTGCAGGACAAGGAAGTCAATCTCCGCATAGGCCCCCCGATTACTCAGTTAGAGCTCGACCGCTTGCGCCAGCAGTTGTGGGACCTGCCAGGCTTAGTGGATGGCGCCAATAACCGGTCAAATGTATGGCTCATGGTGAGATCAATTCTCCACGTCCAAATCGAGTTCCAACGGCGGGAAACCTGGAGCTTCCTTAGGTGGCCTGCGCTTTACGCACGACTGAACCCCGGTAGCACTAGTAGGAAGCAGTTTAGGGAAGTGATAGGCATGGAGCCGAATGTATTCATCGACCTAGCTTACGGTCTCTATGCGGCGGTCCTTGACGGGAAGATGCCCCTCGGCCCCGATTGGCTTTCGCCGTGGAGACCTACCTATGGGGCAGCCGTCGACCGCATGTATGAGCTATTCGTGCGTGACCTACCTGGGCTGCGAGCCGAGTTGCGGGGAGATGCAGCCCAGCGAATCCGCGGAAAACAGGAACTCTATGAGTTTCCATACTTACGTCGATTCCCTTTTCTACGGTTACGCGATGGCACGCTGCATTGCTGGCACCCGTTGGTGTTTGCACGCGGCCTAGAGGATGCGGTGCACCTCCGCATGTCGTCGCTCGGGAAGGATTACGTCGATTCATTCAGCCGTGTGTTCGAGCAGTACGTGACGGAACTCGCCACCGGATGCGGAATGGCTGCCCTTACCGAAGCCGACTATAAGAAAACGGTTGGGGGTGAAGCTCACTCTGTAGAAGTCATCCTTGAAGGTGAGGCCTGCAACATTTTCGTTGAAGCCAAGATGAGCTTGTTCGCAGACGACGTGCTACTGCAGGACAACGAGAAGGCAATTTATCAAAAAACAAAACGGGTTCGCGACGGCATTAAGCAGGGCTGGCGCGTCGGTAGTCAGGTTCGGGATGAGGCAAGCGGATTTGGTTCACGGTTCAGTGCGGAACAGGATTTTCTGCTGGTAGTAACGAGCCGAAACCTAGTCATCGGCGGGGGCGATGCGCTCCAGCGGCTCTATACGCCAAGCGAGTTTGACTACCCGGACGAACAGGCGAAGCAGCGGCTTCCTCTTTCGAACGTCTTCATCCTTTCCATCGACGACTTCGAGAACACGATGGGTTGCGTCGCCGCAGGTGAAGTCAACTTATCCATGCTTTTAAAGGAATCTGCGGCCGCGAATCAGGACGGACAGTCGGCCCGGATGTTCTTTTCAGACTTTCTAGGGAAGTACACCAAGCGCTGGTCGCGGCCCTCAGTGCTGCGAGAAGCGCAAGAGGCCGCTGAGGCGCGGATAGCCGTTGCATTTGGGGGCGATGCAACCTCCTTCGACTCCGTAGAGCAAAAGGGCTGAACTAACGATAGTTGCGAAGTTCGCTGGACGAGCCGCGACTTGCGAGAAGGCCGAGTGACCGGTCCGGGGCGCTAGCTGCCTGACGTCAAGTCCGCCGCGAATGGCAGCAATCAACCCAGAGCAGCCCCTCCCCCTTGCGTAGCAAAACTAAAGCAAAGCGCTAACAACTGGAAAGAACGGAGCTCCCCAGGACAAACACATGGCCGCAGTGAATATCCGCAGCCGGAGGGGCTAGGCCTGGCCGCCCCCTACTGCCGCGCAGTGCGGATATTGCCCGGCAGCGTGCCCGGGTGGCTGGTGCGGTAGGGGTTGATGTCAAGACCGCCGCGCCGCGTGTAGCGTGCGTAGACGCTAAGCTTGATCGGCTTGCAGCGGGTCCACAGCTCCATGAAGATGCGTTCCACGCACTGCTCGTGGAACTCGTTGTGGTTGCGGAAGCTCACCAGGTATTTCAACAACCCGGCCTGGTCGATCTGCGGGCCGCTGTAGCTGATCTGCACGCTGCCCCAGTCGGGCTGGCCGGTGACCAGGCAATTGCTTTTCAGCAGATTGCTGGTCAGCACCTCGGACACCGGGGCCTCGTCCAGCGCGGCGCTGAGCAGCTCGGGTGCGGGGCTGTAATTGTCAAAGTCCATGTCCAGCCGGTCCAGGCTCAGGCCGTCCAGCTCGTGCACGGGCTCCTGGTCGAACAGCTCGGGCAGCAGAATGCGCACGCCCACCGTTGAGGGCGTATCGCTGCCGCGCCAGGCGGCTTCACTGATATCGGTGCGGATGCGCGCCTGCACCATGGCGGCATCGGCAAAGCGGGTGTTGTTGAAGCTGTTCAGGTAAAGCTTGAAGGACTTGCTCTCGATGATGTTGGGCGTCTCGCAAGGCACGGTGATGTGCGCCAGCGCCACCTGTGGCTTGCCGCGCAGGTTCAGCCAGCTGAGCTCGAAGGCAGTCCACAGGTCGGCACCAAAGAAAGGCGCGGCTTTGTCGGCCAGCCCGATCTCGGCGCGCTTGACGGCACGCGGAATCGGGAACAGCAACGACGCGTCGTACTGGTCGATATAGGCCGAGGACTTGCCCAGTTGGGATTGTTCTGGAGTGTTCATGATTGCTATACCTTTAGTAGCAGCCTGCGCAGAAGATATCTGCGCCAACTGCTTATTTTTCTTGTGATTCGTGACACCACGGCATAGGCGCGCCCTGCATTCCTCCAAGGAACCCGTGGAACCGGCTCTGGCGGGCCGTCGGGTTCACCCCCTGCAAGGCCTGTCCTGAGCTTGCCGAAGGAGGGGTTGGCGGAAACGCGCAGCGTGGAGCCTGGGGGTGTCTAATTAAACTCTCGTTCCCGCAGCCACTTGGTGGCGATCCACTTTTCGCCCGCCAGCACGGGTGCGCCGCCGTGCAGGGTCTTGGTGGCCGGGTGCGGGCGGTCGTAGCTGAAGAACACGGCGTTGCCGCGCTGCGGTGCCACCTCCAGCTGCACATCGGGGAAGATGGTGGCACCGCCCTGTTCGGGCTCGCGCAGGTAGATGATCAAGGTGCCTACGCGCTGGCCGCCGCGCTTGACGATGGTGGGCGTACCCGGCTCCTGCGGGTCGAAGTAGTCGTAATGCGGCTTGTACTGCGCGCCGGGCTGGTAGTGCAGCACCTGCAGGCCTTCACCGTTTTCCAGGGGCCACTGCAGCAGGCGGGCAATGCGCTCTTCAATGCACTGGACCAGCGGGCTTTCACCCCGGCTGAAGAACATGCCGTCGCTCGTGCGGTCCACGTGCACTTCTTCGCCGCCGGTCCGGGTGGCCACTGTCAGCGAGCGGCTCAGGCGCGGCCGGGCGGCCTCGACCAAGGCGTCGCACTCCTCGTCGCTGAGCAGGTTGCCAAACACCACCACGCGCGGGTTCTGCATCACGGACAGCACGCGGACCTGGCGGTCGCCCACATCCAGTTGCAAGGGGGCCTGCGACAGGTCAGGCCCAGGAACGGCCACCGCCGGCGGCAAGCTCTGTTTACGCGCCTGCAAATGGGCGGTAAGCGTGCTCTCCATCGCCTCCACGGCCACCTCTTCGCTCCAGCCCGAATCCCGCATGGCCTTCAGCACCACATCGGGCGTGAAACCGGCCTCGGCCTGGGCAATGATCCATTGCCGCAGTGCCGGGGTGATGGTCTGCTGCGCGGCGTTGGCGTGGGACTTAGGCATGGGGGGCTCCTTGGCGACGGAAAACCAGGCGGTCGGGCTCGGACACCTGGGGCACATAAGCATAGCCTTCCAGGTTAAAGCCCTGCAACTGCTGCGGCAGGCTGAGGTGGTGCAGGGTGGCGTAGCGCGCCATCAGCCCGCGGGCGCGCTTGGCCATGAAGCTGATGATCTTGTACTGGCCGTTCTTGTGCTCTTCAAATACGCATTCCACCACCCGCGCCTTCAAGGTCTTGCGGTCCACCGCCTTGAAATACTCTTGCGAGGCCAGATTCACCACCACCGGCGTGGCATCGGCCTGCAGGCGCTGGTTCAGGTAGTCGGATATCTGCGCGCCCCAGAACTTGTACAGAGTGGCGCCCTGCGGATTGGGCAGGCGGGTGCCCATCTCCAGCCGGTAGGGCTGCATCCAGTCCAGCGGGCGCAGCACGCCGTACAGGCCGCTGAGTATGCAGACATGGTCTTGGGCCCAGGCCAGAGCCTCGGGTGCCAGCGTAGCCGCGTCCAGCCCACCGTACACATCGCCGTTGAAGGCCAGTACGGCCTGCTTGGAGTTCTTGGCAGTGAATTGGGGGCTCCAGGCCTGGTAGCGGGCCACGTTCAGCCCGGCCAACGCATCGCTGAGGTGCATCAGCTCGGAAATCTGCTGGGGCGAGTAGGCCCGCAGCAGCGCAATCAGCTCGGTGGACTGTTGGGTGAACAGGGGTTGGGTATGCGGCTTTCCCGTGGCGGGCGTTTCAAAATCAAGGGCCTTTGCGGGCGACAACAAAAACAACATGGGCAAACATCCTTTGGCCGGGATTATCGGGTGCTGCCACCCACAACCCGGTTGCCGCTCCGAATAGGCCTTGAACAGGTTCTTGGAACCGCGCTACGCGACCGTCGCCAAGGTCTTTTTACTGCGCTTGTTTTCGTACATCAGCGCATCCGCACGCGACAGCAGAGCCTCCACCGACTCGCGCACCTCCGGGGACACCCGCACAATGCCGTGGCTGCACGCAATCGCATATCCGCTGTGGGAGAACTGGTTACGCCGGTCCAAGGCGGCCAGCAAGCGCTCCACAATGGTCTGCGCCAGAGCATGCGGGCAATCGAACAGCAGGACCACGAACTCATCGCCGCCCAGGCGGGCCAGGATGTCGGCATTGCGAAAACTGCGCCGCATCTGGTCAGCAAAGGCCTGCAGAGCCTTGTCGCCCTCGGCATGGCCAAAGTTGTCATTGATGGCCTTGAACTTGTCCAGGTCAAAAAACACCAGGCAACATGCAATGGACTTGCGCGTAGCCAGTGCCAGCGCGTGCTCGGCCAGCGCCAGAAAACCGCGCCGGTTCTGCAGCCGCGTCAGCTCGTCCACCGTGGCCATCTGGTAGGTGGATATCTCCTGCTCCACGATGGCGGCCAGGTCGCCCATCAGCTGCAGATCTTCGGGGCTGAGCTTGCGCGGCTGCGTATCCAGCAGGCAGAGCGTCCCCAGCTTGCTGCCGTTGACCGCCTTCAAGGGCCAGCCAGCGTAGAAGCGCACGTGCGGCGGGTTCACCACCAGCGGATTGTCAAAAAAACGCTCGTCCTGCAGCGCATCGGGCACCAGCAGGACCGGCCGATCGCTCAGGATGGCATGGCCGCAGAAGGAGATATCGCGCGGGGTCTCGGTAAGCGCCATACCCTGGGCCGATTTGAACCACTGGCGGTTCTCATCCACCAGGCTGACCAGTGCCATGGGCACGCCAAACATGCGTTTGGCCATGCGGGTCAGCCGGTCAAAGCGTTCCTCGGGCGGGGTGTCCAGCAGGTTGAGCGAGCGCAGCGTGCCGAGGCGGAAAGGCTCGTCGGGCGCAAGGCCAGGCTTGATCATGGACTCTCCTTGAAAAAGAAGGTGAGCCCATTCTAGAGACAGAGTTCGGTGTCAGGCCAGCCCTATTTGCATGGCGAAGAGCTACACCACCGTAGGCGCCGAAGCCCCGTCCACAGTGATGTTGGCACCCGTCAGGTAGCGGCCGCGCTCGGAGGCGGCGAACAGCACGATGTTGGCGATCTCCTCCGGCTCGGCCAGCCGGCCCTGGGCCAGCTTCTGGATGGCACGCTCGCGCGCTTCCTCGGGGCTGATACCCGCGTGCTTGGCCTCGGCCAGCATGCCTTCGGCCACGCGCTCGGTATTCGTCAAGCCCGGGTTCAAGCCCACCACACGCACACCCCGGCCCGCATAGGCATGGGCCAGACCCGCGGTGGCCAGCATCAGCGCCGCATTCGCCGCCCCGCCGGCTAGGTGCACGGCCGAGGCCAGTTTGCCGCCGTTGCCGATGATGTTGACGATGGCACCCTGCCCGCGCGCCGCCATCAGCTTGACCACCGGGTCGATCACATGGATGTAGCTGAAGTACTTGGCATCCATGGCGGCGCGCCAGGCGGCCGGCGTCAGGTCGTCAGCATGGGTGCGGCGCGCGGCGCCGGCGCTGTTGACCAGAATGTCGATGGGGCCGAACTGCGCCTCGACCTGCGCCACCATGGCCGCGGCGGCGGCCGCATCCGTCAGGTCGGCGGCCACGGTGTAGACATCGCCGAGTGCGGCACGGGCCGCATCCAGGTTCGCCGGCGAGCGCGAGACCAGTGCCACGCGCGCGCCCTCGGCCAGAAACAACTGGGCGCAGGCCAGGCCTATGCCCTTGCTGCCGCCGGTGATCAATACGTTTTTACCGCCCAAACCGAGGTCCATGGATGTACTCCGTTGAAAAGTGGCTGCCAGCCTAACCCAGCGCCTAAGCCCCCGCAGGCCCCGGGTATTTATATGAAAAACAGGGCTCTGGCGCAGATAACACCTGCGCCAGCAGCTACCAAAACCGTAGCAAATCCATATCTCTGTACCCGCCCGGTAAAATCGCGCCCTCCCTGAAAGAACCTGTTAGACCATGACCGACACCGCTTCCACCGCTCCCGCCCAGCCCGGCTTGCAATCCCTGTCCAAATCCTTCGAACCTGCCGCGCTGGAAGCGCACTGGGGCCCGGAATGGGAACGGCGCGGTTATGGCGTGGCCGGGCACCGGGGCACGGGCCAGGCGCAGGCCGGCGCGGAGTCGTTCGCCATCCAGCTGCCGCCACCGAATGTGACTGGCACGCTGCACATGGGCCACGCCTTCAACCAGACCATCATGGACAGCCTGACCCGCTACCACCGCATGGCGGGCCATAACACCGCCTGGATTCCGGGCACCGACCACGCGGGCATTGCCACCCAGATCGTGGTCGAGCGCCAGTTGCAGGAACAAAAAATCAGCCGCCACGACCTGGGCCGCGAAGCCTTCACCGCCAAGGTGTGGGAGTGGAAAGAGAAGTCCGGCAACATCATCACCGGCCAGATGCGCCGCATGGGCGACAGCGTGGACTGGAGTCGCGAGTACTTCACCATGGACCCGAAGCTGTCCAAGACGGTGACCGAAACCTTTGTGCAGCTGTACCAGCAAGGCCTGATCTACCGCGGCAAACGCCTGGTGAACTGGGACCCGATTTTGCAAAGCGCGGTGTCCGACCTGGAAGTTGAAAGCGAAGAGGAAGACGGCTTCCTGTGGCACATCCAGTACCCGCTGGTGGATCCGGATGGAAGCCTTGCGGCTTCGGGCTCCGGTTCGCTGACCGTGGCCACCACCCGCCCGGAAACCATGCTCGGCGACGTGGCCGTGATGGTGCACCCCGAGGACGAACGCTACACGCACCTGATCGGCAAAATGGTCAAGCTGCCGCTGTGCAACCGCGAGATCCCGGTGATTGCCGACGACTATGTGGACAAGGCCTTCGGCACCGGCGTGGTGAAGGTCACGCCCGCCCACGACCAGAACGATTACCAGGTCGGCCAGCGCCACAAGCTGCCGATGATCTGCGTGTTGACCCTGGACGCCAAGATCAACGAAAACGCCCCCGCCGCCTACCAGGGCCTGGACCGCTTCGTGGCGCGCAAGAAGGTGGTTGCCGACCTGACCGAGCTCGGCCTGCTGGTCGAGACCAAAAAGCACAAGCTGCAGGTGCCACGCTGCGCCCGTACCGGCCAGGTCATCGAGCCCATGCTGACCGACCAGTGGTTCGTTGCCATGACCAAGGTCAGCGACCAGGACTCGACCGGCAAGAGCATCGCGCAAAAAGCCATCGAGGCTGTGAGCAGCGGCCAGGTGCAGTTCGTGCCCGAGAACTGGGTCAACACCTACAACCAATGGATGAACAACATCCAGGACTGGTGCATCAGCCGCCAACTGTGGTGGGGCCACCAGATCCCAGCCTGGTACGACGAAGACGGCAAGGTCTATGTGGCGCGCAACGAAGCCGAGGCCCAAGCCCAGGCGCCGGGCAAAACGCTCAAGCGCGATGAAGACGTGCTCGACACCTGGTACTCGTCGGCGCTGGTGCCGTTCAGCACCATGGGCTGGCCAGAGAAGACGCAGGACTACGACCTGTACCTGCCCTCCTCCGTGCTGGTCACGGGCTACGACATCATCTTCTTCTGGGTCGCCCGGATGATCATGATGACCACGCACTTCACCGGCCAGGTGCCGTTCAAGCATGTCTACATCCACGGCCTGGTGCGCGACGCGCAGGGCAAGAAGATGAGCAAGTCCGAAGGCAATGTGCTGGACCCGGTGGATTTGATCGACGGCATCGCCCTGGCACCCTTGCTGGACAAGCGCACCACCGGCCTGCGCAAGCCCGAGACCGCGCCTGCGGTGCGCAAGAACACCGAGAAGGAATTCCCCGAGGGCATTCCGGCCTTTGGCGCCGATGCGCTGCGCTTCACCTTTGCCTCCCTGGCCAGCCTGGGCCGTAGCATCAACTTCGACAGCAAGCGCTGCGAGGGCTACCGCAACTTCTGCAACAAGCTGTGGAACGCCACCCGCTTCGTGCTGATGCAGTGCGAAGGCCAGGATTGCGGTGTACGCGACCACACCCCCGAGGAATGCGGCCCCGGCGGCTACCTGGACTTCAGCCAGGCCGACCGCTGGATCAGCTCCAAGCTGCAGCAAGCCGAGGCGGTAGTCGCCAAGGGCTTTGCCGACTACCGCCTGGACAACGTGGCCAACGCCATCTACGACTTCACCTGGAACGAGTTCTGCGACTGGTACCTGGAAATCGCCAAGGTGCAGATCAACATCGGCAGCGACGCCCAAAAACGCGCCACCCGCCGCACCCTGATCCGCACGCTGGAAGCCATCCTGCGCCTGGCCCACCCGATCACCCCGTTCATCACCGAAGAGCTGTGGCAAAAGGTCGCGCCAGTGGCCGGCATTCCCGGTGACTCGGTGAGCATCGCGCCCTATCCGCAATGCCAGCCGGCCAAGATTGACCCGGCCGCCATCGCCCATGTGACCAAGCTCAAGGGCCTGGTCGACGCTTGCCGCAATCTGCGCGGCGAGATGAATGTGTCACCCGCCACCCGCATGCCGTTGTACTGCGTGGGCGATGCCGCCTTCATGCAAGAGGTGGCGCCGGTGCTGCAGTCGCTGGCCAAGCTCAGCGAAGTCAAGCTGTTCGATGACGAAGCCGCCTGGCAAGCTGCCGCGCAGGCCGCCCCCACCGTGGTGGCCGGCGATGCCCGCCTGTGCTTGCACATGGAGATCGACGTGGCCGCCGAGAAAGCCCGCCTGGGCAAGGAAGCCGCGCGCCTGGAAGGCGAAATCGCCAAGGCCACCAACAAGCTGAGTAACGAAGCCTTTGTGGCCAAGGCGCCGCCGGCCGTGATCGCGCTGGAGCGCGGCCGCATCAGCGACTTCGGCGCCACCCTGGAGCGCCTGAAAGAGCAGTTGGCACGCCTGGGTTAAGCCCGCAAGCTCCACTCAAGCCCCAGGCCGCACACGCGGCACTGGGGCTTTTTTTCAACACAACTGTCACATATCCGCCATAGCATCGGCCGCTACTTAACCTAGGAGTAGTGCATGTCCTCGATTTCCTTTCCCCTGCGTACCACCTCGGCCCTGCTGGTCGCGGTAGGCCTGAGTGCCTGCAGCAGCATGCCTGGCCAAACCATGGGCGCCGTGTCTACCCTCAACGGCCAACAACCACTGGTGATTGCGCACCGCGGCGCATCCGGCTACCTGCCCGAAGAAACCCGCGAAGCCTATATCCGCGCCATCGAACTGGGCGCCGACGTGATCGAGATGGACATCATCGTCACCAAAGACCGCCAACTGATCGCCCGCCACGACCCGAACCTGGCCATCAGCACCGATGTCGCCAAACACCCCGAATTCGCCTCGCGCAAGAAGACCATCCAGGTCGATGGCGAAACCCAGACCGGCTGGTTCAGCGACGACTTCACGCTGGCCGAAATCAAGACCCTAGGCGCAATCTCCACCGATGCAGAGCGGCCACAGCAATTTAATGGCCAGTTCAAGGTCATCACCTTCCAAGAAGTGATTGACCTGGCCAAGGCCCAGTCGCAGGCCACCGGCCGCACGATTGCCATCTACCCGGAAACCAAGAACCCCAGCTACTTCGCGTCGCTCGGCCTGCCGATGGAAGACATGTTTGTCGAACACATCGTCAAGGCCGGCTGGAACAGCAAATCGGCGCCCATCTTCGTCCAGTCGTTTGAGCCCGGCAGCCTGAAGTACATGAAGAGCAAAGGCCTGCAAACCAAGATGGTCCAGCTGGTCGACGGCGACAACATCGACCTGGCGACCGGCAAGGTCACCTTCAAGCTGCCTAGCGACCGCCCTTATGACTGGACGCTGATGGGTGACAAACGCAACTTCGACGCCATGGTCACGCCCACAGGTCTGGCCGAGATCAAAACCTATGCCGACGGCATCGGCCCGTGGAAGCGCTACATCATCAGCATCAAAGGCACCATCGGCGCCGATGGCAAGCCTGTGGACGTGAATGGTGATGGCAAGATCAACGACGCCGACGCCACCTCCATGGCGCCCACCAGCCTGGTGACAGATGCCCACAAGGCCGGCCTGTTCGTGCACCCCTTCACATTCCGCAACGAGTCACGCCGCCTGGCCATCGACTATGCGAAAGATGGCGCAAACGAATACACCGCTATCTACAAGACCGGTGTGGACGGCGTGTTCACCGACTTCACCGACACGGCGCTGGCAGCACGCAAGGCGCTGCTGAAGTAAAACAGGAATCGCCGCGCCGCTGCCCCTATTACGGGGCACGGCGCGTGCCAAGCATTAGCGCCGGCGTAGCACGTGGATGAAGTCAGCCCCTTCCGTGGTCTGCTCCATCAGTTCGTTTCCAGTCTGTTTGGAGAAAGCCTGGAAGTCGCGCACCGAACCCGCATCGGTAGACACCACCTTGAGCAACTGGCCGCTTTGCATATCGGTCAGCGCTTTCTTGGCCTTGAGGATGGGCAGCGGGCAGTTCAGGCCGCGCGTGTCGATTTCTTTGTCTGTCTGCATGGGGCGGTGGTCCTTGGGTGGTGCGTGATTTTAGTGCGGAAGATGCCCGCGCACGGCATCAGCCCAGCTCGCGAAACTGCGGCTCGTAGCCCCGGCGCTTCAGGAACTCGGCCAGCCCGTAGCCGGTACCCGCAGGCCAGCACTTCACGTCTTCAAAGTTGTACAGCCGGTAGTCGACCAACTCGGGCGACAAACGCACTTCGCCATGCGCGACCGCGTGGTAGACGATCAGCAGCTGGTTCATGCGTTGAAAGTCATATACGCCGATCAGCTCCAGCGCAGAGGCCGTGAGGTTGGTTTCTTCCAGAATTTCGCGGGCAATGCCCTCTTCGGGCGTTTCACCGGCCTCCATGAAGCCGGTGATCAACGCGTAGATATCAGAGGTCCAGGCGGCGTTGCGTGCCAGCAGGATCTGCCCGCCGTATTCGACGATGGCAGCCAACACCGGTGTGGGGTTGTTCCAGTGCGTGAAGTCGCAGGCCGGACAACGCAGGCGCTGCTTCGGCCCGCCGTCTTCTTCCTGGCTGATCCAGGCCAGCGCAGTGGCACACTGCGGGCAGAATTTGAACTCAGCGGCCATGGCTTCGGGCATCCTTCAAAGCTACAGAAAACATAGCATCTAGCGCAGGTGAAATCAGCGCCAGCGGCCTATTTCTTATAAATTCAGCATGTCTGAATCAAGCCGGAAACACGCCGGTTGAAAGGTAGCGATCACCACGGTCGCAGACAACGAAAACAATGGTCGCATTCTCTTCGCGCTGTGCAATCTGCTGCGCCACCCAGCAAGCGCCTGCAGCCGAGATACCGGCAAAAATGCCTTCCTCGCGCGCCAGGCGGCGGCACATTTCTTCGGCATCGTCCTGGCCCACATAGACCAGCTCGTCCACATGGCTGGGGTCGTAAATCTTGGGCAGGTATTCCTGCGGCCATTTGCGGATGCCGGGAATGCGCGAGCCCTCGCTGGGCTGGGCGCCGATGATCTTGACGGCCGGATTCTTCTCTTTCAAAAAGCGCGACACGCCGGTGATGGTGCCGGTCGTGCCCATGGCGCTGACGAAGTGCGTGATCTTGCCCTGGGTATCGGCCCAAATTTCAGGACCGGTGTTTTCATAATGGGCGCGGGGGTTGTCTGCATTAGCAAACTGGTCCAGCACCTTACCCTTGCCTTCGCGCTGCATCTGGTCGGCCAGGTCCCGGGCGTACTCCATGCCGCCGCTCTTGGGCGTCAGGATCAGCTCGGCACCAAAAGCCTTCATGGTCTGGGCCCGCTCGATGGACAAGTCCTCCGGCATGATCAACACCATGCGGTAGCCCTTGACCGCCGCCGCCATCGCCAATGCGATACCGGTGTTGCCCGAGGTGGCCTCGATCAGGCTATCGCCCGGCTTGATTTCGCCGCGCTCCTGCGCCCGCTGGATCATGGACAAGGCCGGCCGGTCCTTCACCGAGCCTGCGGGGTTGTTGCCCTCCAGCTTGCCCAAAACCACGTTGCCACGCGCCGAATTGTCCGCAGCACCAATGCGCTGCAAAGCCACAAGCGGAGTTTTTCCGATGACGTCTTCAATTGTTTGGTATTTCATGCCCCACACTGTGCCATAATATTGGTCTTGCTTCTGCACATGCCCGGGTGGTGAAATTGGTAGACGCAGGGGACTCAAAATCCCCCGCCGCAAGGCGTGCCGGTTCGATTCCGGCCCCGGGCACCATAGCTTTATAGCTATTAAATGTGTAGCATGTTCCGCGACACGTTCCGCAAAGCAAGAATGTTAAGACCGTCTACATGGCGGTTTTTTCTTTTGTGGATCACCTTTTTCGCACATGGATGCAGTCCTATGGCCTGGGCAAAGGACTGCATGTTTGAACAGTGCTTTGCGAAAGCATCTTCCTGCGAAAAAATGGCATGCGGCTGCGTCAAGACGAATGGCCGCAGCCAGTGCGCGCGCACCTGATCTTTGGCGACATGGACGCCAAGAGCAACACCACCTTCGCTGCGCTACGCTGTATGAGCGCTACGGAAGCACAGCGTGTCGTACGATTGCCGTGATTGCAGATCCCGTCATCCTTCGATCCGTGGGTGATGGCTGGCTGCTGACCAGGACCGAGATCGGTCTGCAGGAAGGCCGCCCCCCATGAGCATGGCCAGCTGTGGCTATGCAGGCCCACGCACCCTGATGCACCGCCGCTCCCCGCCCTGAATGTCAAAGCCAATCTTGAAAAGACTCTGCCGTCTACAGGCATACAGCCGTAACCACAACACACTAGTGCAGGGCTGCACCTGGGTAGCCGCGGGGGCGAGCCCGGTGCGACAGAATACGGCCAATATCAGCCAGTGACTTTTTGAGAAAGCGGACGCTCAACTCTGAAGGTGACCAGCGCGCACGTTGCGGTCCGCCACCCGCGCGAGTCCGTGTCGACCAATAAGTTAGACCGCTCGTCTACAGCATCAAGTCGCCTGCAGTTGAATGAGCGTTTCCCCTGCGGTCACGGTCGCGTGCTTCTCGATCAGCTTTGCTGTTATGAAAGACGCGACCGCTTCCAGACTCTTGACCGCGCGGCTGAAATATTCCGCATCTACTTGAACATCGTCTCCGGATTTATACGTAGCTCCTGATACCTGCTCCAAGTAGATGTGATTAACGATACCGTTGCTGTGCACAAGCAAGTTGCGAGTGCACCTGAGCTCCACAAGCTCGTTCACAGAGACGCCGGAGTCGTCAAGTATGACTCCAAAACGATCACGGTAGTACTCAGCCTGGTCCTTAATTGATTTGTAACTTAGCTCGTTAAGCTCGCGGCTTGCGATGAATTCAACCATAGCCTCGAACGTTCCGAACTCAAGAAGTCGATCGTAGGAGATCTGCTTCTTCGAAGACTTCAGGATCGTCGGTCGTGTCTTTACGACATTGGCGAATATGTCAACCAGGAACGCGTCGAACAACGCCACGAGGTAAACGAACGACATTCGAAACGTCAGGTTGGGGTATGCCGCCTGGTGCCCCGCCGCATGATTCATCGCCTCCACAATGAGAGCCAAATCCGTGCCGCTTAGCTCGATCTCGAATGTCTTCTCCCCCGGTTTTGGCGGGCGGGGATCTGGCTTCCCATACTGCGCCGCCTCCAGCCTTGCAAAAAGCGCCCCGTGTTCCTTTCGGAGCTGCTTTATGGAGTTGTCCATATGATGAAGGTAGCCGTTCAGCAACGTAACAGACTGGGCGTAGCTACGGTGAATCGCGCTCAGCGAATCAGAAAGTTCCATGTGCACTTCAATTCTTCCTGGCGGTCTAACGTGATGTAGGCCGCAAAATCTGCGGGATAAGCTGGGTGATGCGGGGTATTCTGGTCACGGCTTCCTCCTGAGAGTGGCTTACAGCCTGCGTTTTAACGATCTTTCTGTGCAAACATCCAGGTATAAAAATTCCGCGAGACCCGGCAGGCTTGCAATCCGGAACTATAGCTTGCAAAGATATGAAATCGGGGCGCTCGCAGGGCAAGGTTGTGACCGCGGGAACGCTGGGTAGCGCATCGCAGACCGCTTTGGAGAGCGATGCCCACCGTCGGCTTTGGGCCGAGGCTGTGTGAAAACAGCTAAACAATCCTCTCGCGATTCGGCCCAGACATCGTAAACCCGTTTTCTTTCT